>NZ_VMMT01000006.1:0-1713 GCF_013277355.1 Streptococcus sp. 1343 | reverse complement strand
ATACCTACGGCAAGGTGAAGCTGACGTGGTTTGAAGAGATTTTCGAAGAGTATCAATCGAGTAGGGGATAATCTCTAGCCCCTCTCACACCACCGTACGTGCCGTTCGGCATACGGCGGTTCAACTAACTTTTAACACATGTCGTTCAAGGTAATAATCCAAACACGAAACCAGTCCTCGTTTTTCAAGGACTGGTTTTGATATAGCACGTTTAAGTACCGACTTCTGAGCTACTAATTGATAATGGTCACCCCAGCCAGATACCTTATCTGCTATCCATTTAGGAACTCCTAACTTAAGCAATCCCCATAGTCGTCTCGATTTCTTCTTCCATTGCTTCCAGATAATCACTCGTAGGCGAGTACGCAAGCGCTCATCTATGCTGGTGACAATACTTTTCATATTTCCCAATGAGAAATAGTTTATCCATCCTCGAATAGACAAATTCAGTTGCTCAATACGTCTTGTTAAGTCTATACTCCATTTCCTCTGTGTTAGTTTCTTCAATTTAAGCTTAAATCTCCGAACACTATCTTGATGGGGACGACTTTTCCAACCATCTGATGATTTCCAGAACCCAAAACCTAAGTATTTCAGCTCTCTTGGTCTGGTAATCTTAGTCTTGGTCATATTTACTTTCAAACCTAGCCGTTTCTCAATAAAACGACTGACTGAATACATCACACGCTTAGCGGCTGCCTCGCTTCCGACCGTCATCACACAATCATCTGCGTAGCGCACAAATCGAAGTCCCCTCTTTTCTAATTCCTTGTCCAATTCATTAAGCATGATATTGGATAAGAGAGGAGATACATTTCCTCCCTGTGGTGTGCCAACTAGCGTTTTATGACGTTGACCATTAATGATAACACCTGAATGAAGATACTTACGAATCAAGGATTCCCTATCTCCGTCTTCGATAATGTTATGTACTAAGGACATCAATCTATCTTGAGGAACCCTATCGAAAAATTTCTCTAGGTCTATATCCACTATCCACTCATAGCCGTCATTTAAGTACTCTAAGAACTTCCTGATGGCTTTTTCACATGACCTATTTGGTCTGAAGCCATAACTCGTATCTGAGAAATGAGATTCACAAATGGGGCTCATGACTTGGACAATGGCTTGTTGGATTATCCTATCCATCACTGTCGGAATTCCTAGTTGACGGATGCCTCCGTTTGGTTTAGGAATCTCAACTCTAAGAACTGGTTGAGGCTTATATTTTCTCTGTTTTATCAGTTCCTTAGTCAAGCGCCAGTTTTGTCTGAGATAATTATCCATCTCTTCTATAGTCATTCCATCAATCCCAGCTGAGCCTTTATTGGATTTTACTTGATTGTAGGCTTCCAGCATATTTTCGCGTGATACTATCTTATCTAGCAATTTTGACATGTGCCTATTCCTTTCTTGTTTTGGTGCCTGAGGGATATCTTATATTGGTGAACCTTCATCTAGTCAATACGTGACAGAGTCCAGTTCTATCAGACCTCTCGTTTTACAGACACAAGTAAAGTAGGATTACTTCGATCTGTCGTTTTCTCTTTCTAGCGACAGACCTCAAACAGTCTCTCCCCAGACTGTTTGAGTATTCACCCCTTCGCTCCACTTCCATTACAGAAGTTTCCTCACTACTATGGGTTCGGCTGACTTCTCATGATTCCTTGTTACTACGCTTTCATACTCAATTGTTTTCAAAAAGCAACCTTG
>NZ_VMMT01000059.1:0-31542 GCF_013277355.1 Streptococcus sp. 1343 | reverse complement strand
ATCTGCAACCTCAAAACTGTGTTTTGAGCTGACTTCGTCAGTTCTATCTGCAACCTCAAAGCTGTACTTTGAGCAGCTTACGGCTAGTTTACTCTTTGATTTTCATTGAGTATGAAACTAAATTTCAAACACATAGTCCTTTTATTATACTGCAAGAAGATATAGTTTTCAATTATAGTTTTTCTCTAACTAGCTATAGTCTATTTTTATATCCTAATGTAGAGAAAACAGCCCTAGGGACTGTTTTTCATTAATAATGCATAAGAACCTTGTAATCGTAGTCCCCGATTTTTTCACGGCCGTTCAATTCATCCAATTCAACAAGGAAGGCACAACCTGCTACAATACCACCAAGTTTTTCAATCATCTCGATAGTTGCCTTAACAGTTCCACCTGTTGCCAAGAGGTCATCTACAATAAGAACGCGTTGACCTGGTTTGATTGCATCCGCATGCATAGTCAAGGTATCAACACCGTACTCTTTTTCATAGTCAGCAGAAATGACTTCACGTGGCAATTTACCTGGTTTACGAACAGGTGCAAAACCAATTCCCAACTCAAAGGCAACTGGACAGCCCACAATAAATCCACGAGCCTCAGGCCCTACAACCATGTCAATTTTCTTGTCAGTAGCATACTGAACAATTTCACGAACAGCGTAGCTATAAGCATTTCCATCAGCCATCAAAGGACTAATATCACGGAAGGTGATACCTTCTTTTGGATAATTTTCAATTGTTGCAATGTAATCTTTTAAATTCATATTTTTCTTTCTTTCAAAGTTTTTACTCTCTATTATAGCATATTTTCCAGTAAAGAAGAAAGGGAAAACAATATTTCATTTGCTAGTCACCCTATAAGTCAAATAAGACGACCATTTTTATTCAAGGCACGTCACAAGATAGATACATAATATGACTTCCCTAGCAAAAAGGAGAGAAGCATTTTGTTTCTCTCCCTAGACTAACTGATATCTCTCCACTACAATCGATAAAGAGATATCTTTTCTTGTACTGCTTTGAATTTTATTTATTTTAATAGACTGTTTTTTCAGTTTCTACATCGAAGAAGTGTGCTTTGTTCAAGTCAAATCCAAGTTCAACTGTTGCACCTGTTTGCAAGTAATCACGAGCATCAACTTTAGCAACAAATTCGTCTTTACCAACTTGGCAGTATAGGTGAGATTCTGAACCAAGCAGTTCTGATACAGAGATAGTCGCTTTTACAACACAGTCTGGGAATGTTTCAAGGAAAGCAGGTTCTGCATTCACATCTTCTGGACGGATACCGAAAATCAACTCTTTACCTTCGTAGCCTTTTTCGCGAAGAACTTTCAATGCTCCTTCTGGAACTTTCAAACGGAAACCATCAGAAATAATTTCGCTACCAACTAATTTCACATTGATGAAGTTCATTGCTGGGCTTCCGATGAATCCTGCAACGAATTTGTTAACTGGGTTTTTGTAAACTTCTTGAGGAGTACCGATTTGCTCAACACGTCCGATAGTACCTGTACCAGCAGGGTTCTTAGTTGCTGACATGATAACGATACGGTCTGCAAGTGTCATCGCTTCTGTTTGGTCGTGAGTTACGTAGATAGTTGTAGCTCCGATACGACGGTGGATTTTCGCAATTTCAGCACGCATTGATACACGAAGTTTTGCATCCAAGTTTGACAAAGGTTCGTCCATCAAGAATACTTTTGCATCACGGACGATGGCACGACCCATGGCAACACGTTGACGTTGACCACCTGAAAGGTCAGCTGGTTTACGTTCCAAGAATTCTTTCAATCCAAGGATTTCAGCTGCTTCTTGCACACGTTTGTCGATGTCTTCTTTGCTGTATTTACGCAATTTCAAACCGAAAGCCATGTTATCGTATACAGTCATGTGTGGGTAAAGAGCGTAGTTTTGGAATACCATGGCGATGTCACGGTCTTTTGGAGCTACGTCGTTGACAACCACGCCATCGATAGATGCAGTACCTTCTGTGATGTCTTCAAGACCAGCAATCATACGAAGGGTTGTTGATTTACCACATCCTGAAGGACCTACGAAAACGATAAATTCTTTATCTTTGATATTCAAGTTGAAATCTTCAACTGAATAGTGTTCGCTGTTTGGATATTTTTTGTAAATATTTTTAAGATTCAATTCTACCATGAGGTGAACTCCTTTTGTTTTTGATAATTATATTATAGATGAAAACGTTTTACATTTCTATGGCAAGGTGACCAAAAAAACAAAAAAATTCTGTGCAACTTGCACAAAACTTTAGAGAATATCGGAGAATTTGAAGAAGATAATCTTTATTATTCTTCTATACAAAAGCAGAAACAAGGATCAGCTTTCCCATATTTTCGCTGATTCTCCACTACATTTGACTGGATTCTAATTTTTTAGAGAAATACAAAAGAGCTAGCCTAAGCTAACTCTTATCCTATGCGGAGAGAGGGACTTGAACCCTCACGACCTAAAGCGGTCACAGGATCCTTAGTCCTGCGCGTCTGCCAATTCCGCCATCCCCGCGTCGATTACTTTACTAGTATATCAACTTTTGGGATGCTTGTCAACACTTTTTTTCAATTTTTTTCATTTCATCAACCAAATTACTCTAAAATTTCATTTAGATTTTCATCTACTAACTTAGCTCCAAGTGTATTTTTGAAATGACCTAGGGCAAATTGATGATTTTCAGGCCAGATGGAAGCAACAGCTGGTTGAACAATCTCGATGTCATAACCTAGATTATAGGCATCAATAGCTGTATGCAGGACACAGATATCCGTCAAGACACCTGTTAAGATAACTGTAGAAATGCGACGCTCTCTCAAACGAATATCTAGGTCAGTCCCTGAAAAAGCTGAGTAATGGCGTTTATCCATCCAAAAGACACGACTGTCTGAACCATGCTCTTGATAAAAGATCCCCAAGTCTCCGTATAAATTGCGTCCACTAGTCCCAATCAGATTATGAGGAGGAAATAGTTTACTTTCTGGATGAAAACAATCGTTTTCTTCATGAGCATCAATAGTAAAGAAGATATAATCTCCCCGTTCAAAAGCTAATCGAGTCACCTTGCTAATGGCATCCGAAATAGCCTGAGCTGGAGCCCCTGCTGTCAATTTACCACTATCAGCAACAAAATCTTCTGTATAATCAATCGAAATTAAAGCTTTAGTCATTAGTAATCTCTTTTCTTCACTTCTTCAAAAATATCTGAAATCAAGACCTTAAGGTAGGTTCCCTTCATTCCAAGTGAGCGACTTTCAATAATTCCCGCAGATTCAAGTTTACGAAGGGCATTGACAATCACAGAGCGGGTAATTCCGATACGGTCTGCAATCACTGATGCAGTCAACTGCCCTTCATTTCCATTTAATTCCCCTAAAATTGCTGAAACAGCACGGAGTTCGGAGTAAGAAAGGGTATTAACCGCCATGGTGACAGCAGTACGGCGACGGATATTTTTCTCATCTTCTTCACGCTGGAAGTTAAGAAGCTGAATCCCAACAACGGTACTGGCAATCTCAACAAGAATCAAGTCCTCATCTTCGAATTTTTTATCATTGCGCCAAATAATCAAAGAACCAAGGCGAATCCCCGATACATGAATCGGTGCAATAGTCGTCAAGCCATCTGGAAAATCTTCTCTACTCTCAACAGGGAAAATACTCATATCATGCTCAACAGGCAAATTTGCTTCTGTTTCGTAAATCATATTAGCCCCTTGAACGTAGTCATCTGGGAAAATCTTAGTTTGGAAGAATTGCTCTACGCGATCTGTATTTGTTTTATAACGCATAAAATAGCCAAGCAGACGTCCCTTACTATTGATAATGCAGGCATTGCAATGAATAATATCCGCTAACTGACGCGTAATAGCGTTGTAAGGAAGCTCATCCTGAAACTGCTCCTCTGAGCGCTTCAAAATTGATGTAATCTTTCTTGTTTTTTCTAATAAATGTGCCATTTTTCACCTCGAATTTAATCGCTATCATTATAACATAAACAGATTGAATTTTCAATTATTATCTGAAAATTGCTTATTTAATTGCAATTTAGACTAGCTGAAATATTTTAGAAAATTATGTTTTCTTATTGACAACCTAATTTATATTTGATATTATATCATTATAAGAAGGTGGGTTGATAATACCTTTCCATTTCACCTATCCTTTGCTATCACCATCTTCTTTCACCCTTGGTCTCCTTATATAAAAAAGCGATTCATTTTGAACCGCTTTTTCTTATTTATCTCCCTTGTTACGAATAACAAAGCCTGTTTGCTTTTCACTTGAAGTATTGCGTGGTTTTTTATTATCCTTACGGTAACGTCTGTCTTTATCAAAACGATCATTGCCACGACTTCCTTTTTTGAAATCATCCCGACGACCATTACCACGGCGATCACGGTCTCGACGATCACGGTCTCGACGGTCATCTCCACGACGACCTCCCTTAGCTTTACCACCGAAGCCATTACCTGATGGTTTAAATGGCAGTGGTTTTTCACGCGCAATCTCCACTTCTGGAAGGCTATCCGGATCTTGAACAGTCAGACTCAAGATATACATTGCCAATTCTTCTGGAGTAAATTCGGCAGCTAGCTTACGAGCATCCTTACCAAATTTCTCAAAGTTAGCACGGATAGTCTCATCTGCAAAATCACGTTCGATTTTCTTGAGAGCTACCTGTTTTTTAGCTTGGAAGGCTTCTTCTGCACTTGCAGGTTTGAGACCTTTCATGCGTTTCTTGGTCAAGTTTTCAATGATTTGGAGGTAGCCCATTTCATTTGGTGATACGAAAGTAATAGACTGACCTGACTTACCGGCACGACCTGTACGACCGATACGGTGAACATAACTTTCAGGATCTTGTGGAATATCGTAGTTATAGACATGGGTCACACCTGAAATATCCAAGCCACGCGCTGCCACGTCTGTCGCAACCAAAACATCAAGATTGCCATTTTTAAAGTCACGAAGGACACGAAGACGTTTGTTTTGGTCCAAATCACCATGAATTCCTTCTGCACGGAATCCACGGATTTTCAAACCACGAGTCAATTCATCTACACGGCGTTTTGTACGACCAAATACGATAGCAAGCTCAGGTTGCTCCACATCCATGAGACGAGTCATGGTGTCAAATTTTTCTTGTTCCTTGACACGGATATAGTACTGGTCAACCAATTCTGTTGTCAATTCCTTAGCAGCAATCTTCACATGCTCAGGTTCTTTCATAAACTGAACACCGATACGTTTGATAGCATCTGGCATAGTTGCTGAGAAAAGCAAAGTTTGACGGTTTTCAGGAACACGAGAAATGATAGCTTCAATGTCTTCAAGGAAGCCCATGTTGAGCATTTCATCTGCTTCGTCAAGGATAAGAGTTTCAATATCTTGTAATTTCAAGGCCTTGCGTTTAATCAAGTCCAAAAGACGTCCAGGTGTTCCCACCACGATATGGGCACCAGATTTAAGAGCCTTAATTTGTTTTTCAATACTTGATCCACCATATACTGAGCGGACTTTGACTCCCTTGCTACGACCAAAGCGGAAGAGTTCTTCTTGACTTTGGACAGCTAGTTCACGAGTTGGAGCGATGACCAAGGCTTGGATGGTCGCTTCTTCTGTACGGATTTTTTCAAGGGTTGGCAAACCAAAGGCTGCGGTTTTCCCTGTACCAGTCTGAGCTTGACCGATAACGTCCTTGCCTTCTAGAGCCAAAGGAATGGTTTGTTCTTGGATCGGACTGGCTTCTACAAAACCAGCTTTTTCAATCTCTGCTAGCAAATCAGCAGACAAGTTTAATTCATTAAATTTCACGTTATTCTTCTTTCTAAAGGTGGTGCGAAGCCACCCTATAGGGCTTAGTGTATACTTTTCTTTTTATGACGTATTTTCATATACTGGATACAAAATCGTGTTGCTTCTTTTCCACAAAAGAAAAGTACTGTTTTCTTTGCAACCTATCTAGTATAACACAAGACAAGAGCAAAAGATAGCCCCATTTCTACAGAAAATCATGTAAACGGTTTTTGGCTTTCCTTTTTGATTGAACGACCTAGATAATAAGACAAAGCCAAGGCGATACTATATAAAATGATAAAAACGAACAAGGTTTGTGTGTAAGAATGAGCCATTTTATAAGTCTCTGCTAATAAAATAGGTCCCGCTAAACCAGCCATTGCCCAAGCCGTTAAAATATAACCATGCAGAGCGGCCAATTCCTTGGTTCCAAAAATATCACTGAGATAAGCTGGAATCAATGAAAAACCAGCTCCATAGCAAGTCATCAAAATAGACATAGCGACTACAAATAAAACGGAATCTGTAAAGATCCAAAGTGAAAGAGAAAAGAAAAGATTGACAAGCAGTAATATACTAAAGGTTAGAGGGCGACCGATATAGTCAGACAAACTCGCCCAAAGCAAGCGACCAAATCCATTGAAAATCCCCAAAACGCCCACCATTACTGCTGCATGACTTGTAGACAAGCCAGCCATCTCCTGTGCCATTGGCGATGCCGCTGAAATTAAGCCTAAACCACAAGCTATGTTGATAAAGAAAATAATCCAAAGTATATAAAACCGATTGCTTTTTAGAGCCTGATTTGCAGTCATCCCTTGCGTCAGAGAGTCTGTTTTTTCTTTCCCTGAAACAGATAAAATTGCAAGTTCTTGCTCATTTGGACGCTGAATGAATTGTGAAGCTAGGAGCATGATAATAAAGTAACTTGCACCTAAAATATAAAAAGTTTCTACAAGCCCTACCCCTGCGATGAGATGTTGCGCTATGGGACTAGTCAATAAAGAAGCAAAACCAAACCCCATAATCGCTAAACCTGTTGCGAGACCACGTTTATCAGGAAACCATTTTATAATCGTTGACACAGGAGTAATATAGCCGGCTCCCAAACCAAGCCCACCTAAAATACCATAAGCGAGATACAACAACCACAGTTCCTGACGGTCTATTGCAAATCCTGTTAAGATATTTCCACCTGCGTATAGAAAGGCAGATAGACTCCCCATGACTCTCGGACCAAATTTTTCTACCAAACGCCCCATAAATGCAGCCGATAAGCCCAAACAAAAGATTGCTAGACTAAAGGCAAAGGCAACAGAAGCCTGATCCCATCCCGTTTTTTCAATAATAGGGTTGCGATAAACACTCCAAGCATAAGTCGAACCCAGCATTAAGTGTAAAATGACCCCAGCAAAGGCAATAATATAACGATTCGATTTCATAAAACCTCCTATTTTCGAACATTTATTCTTTCTTATATAAAAATAGATAGGATTTTAGTTTATCAAGCTTGTCAAAAAATTACTAGTTTTTTGTCTGGAAAGCGTTTTCATCTTTTTCTGTCTTTTTCGTAGCAGAATTGTGCAAAAGTTTTTTTCTTGTGCTAGAATGTAATTCGAATAGGAGGAATTCTAAATGTTAACTTATGATTTAATCGTTATCGGATTTGGTAAGGCTGGTAAAACACTAGCTGGTAAATTGGCTTCAGCTGGCAAAAAAGTTGCCCTCGTTGAACGTAGCAAAGCTATGTACGGTGGAACTTGTATCAACATCGGTTGTATCCCAACTAAAACCTTGCTAGTTGCTGCTGAGAAGGGCTTGTCTTTTGAAGAAGTCATTGCTACCAAAAACACGATCACTGGTCGCCTCAACGGTAAAAACTATGCGACTGTTGCTGGTACAGGCGTGGATATCTTTGATGCGGAAGCTCACTTCCTTTCAAATAAAGTCATCGAAATCCAAGCTGGTGATGAAAAGAAAGAACTGACTGCTGAAACAATCGTCATCAACACTGGTGCTGTTTCAAACGTCTTGCCTATCCCTGGACTTGCTACAAGCAAGAACGTCTTTGACTCAACAGGTATCCAAAATTTGGACAAATTGCCTGAAAAACTTGGAGTCCTTGGTGGTGGAAATATCGGTCTTGAATTTGCTGGCCTTTACAACAAACTTGGAAGCAAGGTTACAGTCCTAGATGCCTTGGATACATTCCTACCTCGTGCAGAACCTTCCATCGCAGCTCTTGCTAAACAATACATGGAAGAAGATGGCATTGAATTGCTTCAAAATATCCATACTACTGAAATCAAAAATGACGGTGACCAAGTCCTTGTCGTGACTGAAAACGAAACTTACCGTTTCGATGCCCTTCTCTATGCAACTGGACGCAAACCAAATGTAGAACCACTTCAACTTGAAAATACAGATATTGAACTAACTGAACGTGGTGCTATTAAAGTAGACAAACATTGTCAAACAAACGTTCCTGGTGTCTTTGCAGTTGGAGATGTCAACGGTGGCCTTCAATTTACTTACATTTCACTTGATGACTTCCGTGTTGTTTACAGCTACCTTGCTGGAGATGGCAGCTACACACTTGAAGACCGTCTCAATGTACCAAATACTATGTTCATCACACCTGCACTTTCACAAGTTGGTTTGACTGAAAGCCAAGCAGCTGATTTGAAACTTCCATACGCCGTTAAGGAAATCCCTGTTGCAGCAATGCCTCGTGGTCACGTAAATGGAGACCTTCGTGGAGCCTTCAAAGCTGTTGTTAATACTGAAACAAAAGAAATTCTTGGAGCAAGCATCTTCTCAGAAGGTTCTCAAGAAATCATCAACATCATCACTGTTGCTATGGACAACAAGATTCCTTACACTTACTTCACAAAACAAATTTTCACTCACCCAACCTTGGCTGAGAACTTGAATGACTTATTTGCGATTTAAGTTGAAATCTCATCTTAACTGACAGCCCTCTGAGGGCTGTTTTCATTTCTGCGAAATCTCATACTCTTCGAAAATCAAATTCAAACCACGTCAGCTTCACCTTGCCGTACTCAAGTACAGCCTGCGGCTAGCTTCCTAGTTTGCTCTTTGATTTTCATTGAGTATCAAATCTGTCTTTTCCCTCTTTTGTGATATAATAGAAACATGAACTTAAAAACTACTTTGGGCCTTCTTGCTGGGTGTTCTTCCCACTTCGTTTTAAGCCGTCTTGGACGTGGAAGTACGCTCCCAGGGAAAGTCGCCCTTCAATTTGATAAAGATATTTTACAAAACCTAGCTAAGAACTACGAGATTGTCGTGGTCACTGGAACAAATGGAAAAACCCTGACAACTGCCCTCACTGTCGGCATTTTAAAAGAGGTTTATGGTCAAGTTCTAACCAACCCAAGCGGTGCCAACATGATTACAGGAATTGCAACAACCTTCCTAACAGCCAAATCTTCAAAAACTGGGAAAAATATTGCCGTCCTCGAAATTGACGAAGCCAGTCTATCTCGTATCTGTGACTATATCCAGCCTAGTCTTTTTGTCATTACTAATATCTTCCGTGATCAGATGGACCGTTTCGGTGAAATCTATACTACCTATAACATGATATTGGATGCCATTCGGAAAGTTCCAACTGCTACTGTTCTCCTTAACGGAGACAGCCCACTTTTCTACAAACCATCTTTCCCAAATCCTATACAGTATTTTGGTTTTGACTTGGAAAAAGGACCAGCCCAACTGGCTCACTACAATACCGAAGGGATTCTCTGTCCTGACTGCCAAAGCATCCTCAAATATGAGCATAATATCTATGCAAACTTGGGTGCCTATATCTGTGAAGGTTGTGGATGTAAACGTCCTGATCTCGACTATCGTTTGACAAAACTGGTTGAGTTGACCAACAATCGCTCTCGCTTTGTCATAGATGGCCAAGAATACGGTATCCAAATCGGCGGGCTCTATAATATCTATAACGCCCTAGCTGCTGTGGCCATCGCCCGTTTCCTCGGCGCAGATTCCCAACTCATCAAACAGGGATTTGACAAGAGCCGTGCTGTCTTTGGACGCCAAGAAACCTTTCATATCGGTGACAAGGAATGTACCCTTGTCTTGATTAAAAATCCAGTCGGTGCAACCCAAGCTATCGAAATGATCAAACTAGCACCTTATCCATTTAGCCTATCTGTCCTCCTTAATGCCAACTATGCAGATGGAATTGACACTAGCTGGATCTGGGATGCAGACTTTGAGCAAATCACTGACATGGACATTCCTGAAATCAACGCTGGCGGTGTTCGTCATTCTGAAATCGCTCGTCGCCTCCGAGTGACTGGCTATCCAGCTGAGAAAATCACTGAAACGAGTAATCTGGAGCAAGTTCTCAAGACCATTGAGAATCAAGACTGCAAGCATGCCTATATTCTGGCAACTTATACTGCCATGCTGGAATTTCGTGAACTGCTGGCTAGTCGTCAGATTGTTAGAAAGGAGATGAACTAATGGTTTATACTTCACTTTCCTCAAAAGATGGCAATTACCCCTATCAGCTCAACATTGCCCACCTCTACGGAAATCTCATGAATACCTACGGGGACAATGGAAACATCCTCATGCTCAAGTATGTTGCTGAAAAACTGGGAGCCCATGTGACCGTTGACATCGTTTCTCTCCATGATGATTTTGATGAAAATCACTACAACATCGCCTTTTTCGGAGGCGGTCAAGACTTTGAACAAACTATCATTGCAGACGACCTACCTGCTAAAAAAGAGAGCATTGACAACTACATCCAAAACGACGGTGTAGTTCTGGCTATCTGCGGTGGTTTCCAACTATTGGGTCAATATTATGTTGAAGCTTCAGGAAAACGTATCGAAGGGCTAGGGGTCATGGGACACTACACGCTCAACCAGACCAATAACCGTTTTATCGGTGACATCAAGATTCACAATGAAGATTTCGATGAAACCTACTATGGATTTGAAAATCACCAAGGTCGTACCTTCCTCTCTGATGACCAAAAACCGCTGGGACAGGTTGTCTATGGAAATGGAAACAACGAAGAAAAGGTCGGTGAAGGGGTTCATTATAAGAATGTCTTTGGTTCCTACTTCCACGGGCCTATCCTCTCTCGTAATGCCAATCTGGCTTATCGCCTAGTTACTACTGCCCTCAAGAAGAAATATGGTCAGGACATCCAACTCCCTGCCTATGAGGACATTCTCAGCCAAGAAATCGCTGAAGAGTACAGTGACGTCAAAAGCAAGGCTGACTTTTCTTAAACAAAGGAAAATGATATCAAAGAACTCCGTTATCTTGTCGGAGTTTTTTGTCTTTTCTTTTACCCTTCTCCCTTGCATTTTCTCTCATTTTTTGCCAAAATAGAGGGGTAGAAAGAAGGTAGCATATGTCTAAATTACAACAAATCCTAACATATCTTGAATCAGAAAAACTAGACGTCGCTGTCGTATCTGACCCCGTCACAATCAATTACCTCACTGGTTTTTACAGTGATCCCCATGAACGCCAAATGTTCCTCTTTGTCCTAGCGGATCAGGAACCTCTCCTCTTTGTCCCAGCTCTTGAAGTAGAACGTGCAAGTAGCACCGTTTCCTTCCCAGTAGTGGGCTATGTCGATTCTGAAAATCCATGGCAAAAAATCAAACATGCTCTTCCACAACTTGACTTCAAACGTGTCGCTGTTGAGTTTGACAATCTCATCTTGACCAAATACCATGGTTTGAAAACAGTTTTTGAGACTGCTGAATTTGACAACCTCACTCCTCGTATCCAACGCATGCGCCTCATCAAATCAGCTGATGAAGTGCAAAAAATGATGGTTGCAGGTCTTTATGCTGACAAGGCTGTTCATGTTGGTTTTGACAATATTTCTCTTGACAAGACTGAGACAGATATCATCGCACAAATTGACTTTGCCATGAAACGTGAAGGTTATGAAATGAGCTTTGATACCATGGTCTTAACTGGTGATAATGCTGCGAATCCACACGGCATTCCAGCAGCTAATAAGGTTGAAAATGATGCTCTTCTCCTCTTTGACCTGGGTGTTCTGGTCAATGGCTATGCGTCAGATATGACTCGTACAGTCGCTGTCGGCAAACCAGACCAATTCAAGAAAGATATTTACAACTTGACTCTTGAAGCCC
This sequence comes from Streptococcus sp. 1343, assembly GCF_013277355.1. Lineage (NCBI taxonomy): Bacteria > Bacillati > Bacillota > Bacilli > Lactobacillales > Streptococcaceae > Streptococcus > Streptococcus sp. 1343. The sequence continues at coordinate 19,560 of NZ_VMMT01000059.1, read as the reverse complement.
AACAAGCTGCTCTTGACTTTATCAAGCCAGGTGTGACTGCTCATGAAGTGGACCGCGCTGCCCGTGAGGTCATCGAAAAAGCTGGTTATGGTGAGTACTTCAACCACCGTCTCGGGCATGGTATCGGTATGGATGTCCATGAATTCCCATCTATCATGGAAGGAAACGACATGGTCATCGAAGAAGGCATGTGCTTCTCTGTTGAACCAGGTATCTATATCCCTGGTAAAGTCGGTGTTCGTATTGAAGACTGCGGTGTTGTTACCAAGGATGGCTTCGACCTCTTTACAAGCACCAGCAAAGATTTGCTTTATTTTGATTAAGATAGCAACAAACCCTAGTTAGACAAGAAGAATCACTTCTGTTTTATGACGTCCATTCTGAATGAAATTCTTCATTGTTCCCCTATGATTGGTTACAAGTCTCTCAATATTTTTAAGCCCCCATCCCTCTGTCTGACGTTCCTTTCGTATTACCAATTCATTCTCATCAAATGAATTCTCGATAGCAATAAAGAGTTTCTTCTGAAAATATCGTATTCCTAAGATCAAGACCCTATCTTCTTTATTACTCAAGCGCATACAGGCTTCAAGACTATTGTCCAACAAATTACCAAGTAAAACCGCTAAAATATCTGGATTGATTTCCAATCGTTGAGGTACAAAACAATCAATTTCCAATTGTATGTCCTCTACCTTATCCTGTAATTTTTGATTGAGTAAAAAGTTAATTGTTGTATTCTTGGAGTAACAGACAGTTTGGTTCTCTATACTATTTGTCATGCTTTGGAGATAAGACTTCGCTTGTTCAGGATCTTCTTTTAAAAGTGCAAGGAGGATTAAATGTTGATTTTTCAAATCGTGTTGAATCCTTTGAATCCTCCTATAATCTTTTTTAGATTGTTTCATTTCTCTCAGTTGAAAGGTCATCTGTTCCGTCTCTAGTATGCTTTGATAATACCTCTGTTGTTGCTGAGAAAGATATAGGGTGAAATAGAGAGAAGAGAACGTTAACACAATGAGGGCTAATACAGAAACAAAAGAAAGATAATCCTTCTCAAACACTTGCCCTTGAATCGCTGATACTGTAAAAGCAAAACAAATGGACAAAAATGGTACAATAAACTGGTATAACCAAGTCCCTTTAGAAACAGTATAAACTAACTTTTGATGTGCACGAAAAAGTTGTCGAAGAACCAGGGTCACTAGCAATGATAAAAGAAAAGCTACAGCGAGATAAAAAAGCATGGCTATTAGATTTTCTGAAATGACTGATAAAGGGGAAAATAGTTGCACTGCTTGATTGAGTATAGTACCAGCTAGTAAAGTTAGACTCATCTGACAAAAAATCCAAAACGAAGATTCTTGAACAGCATATCCAAAATAAAGACCTAAAAAATAATACTCTGCGATACTGAGAATAAGATTCCCTACTAAGAAAAGATTAGCTCCTGAAAATAATATCGTCAACAAGGCATGGAAAAATAAAAGGAGAGAAGTAAAGATACAAATTCTCCTAGACTTTTCTTTTTGGGACAGAGGTCTATAAAAGAAAATAATTCCCAAAAATAAATCAAACAGAATACTCACAATCCGCAAACTGACTAACATTAAAAATTCCTCTCACTCAGATAATAATAATACTTTTCTCTAAAAGACGTTTGAAATTTTCGGCTAATTGGAAGGTGATTTTCATCCATTCCATTTAAAATTGTGACTATTTGCGAATCAAACTCTGTCACATATCTAGGATTGATAATATAGGAAGAATGAATTTGAATAAAGTAATCAGGTAATTTCTCTAAAATATCTTTCGTTTTAAGCAAAGCTTTGTAAGTCTGATCTTTAGTGTAAATAAAGACAGCACGCTTATCCTTTTCAAAAAATACAATGTCATTTAAAGGCAGTGAATAATGCTGCTTTCCAAAAGTAAACGTAAATACAGCTTGCCCTAAATTCAAAAAACGTACCACTCTATCCAGAGTTTTATATAATTTTTTAGAAGTCACTGGTTTAAGTAAATAATCAAAAGTCTGCACTTCAAAAACCTGCTCCATATAATCTCGATAACTGGTAACAAAGATAATCGGGATAAAAGGGTTTACCTTACGGATTTTTTGTGCCATATCAATTCCTGTTATCTGTGGCATCTCGATATCCAAAAAAACACAACTGTACTTCTCTGTCAATTGTTCTAATAGTTTTTGGGGATTCGTATAAACACTCGTTTCTATTTTGATGTCCTTATAAGATAAGAGTAAGTTTTCTAGCTGACTACCATCCCTATTAGAATCATCACAAATCGCAATTTTTAACATCAAATTCCTCACTACAAGCATGATTTTGCCAATTATAACGTCAAATACGTCAATTATGACATGCTGATAAAAAAATCGTTAATTTATTATACAATATTCTTATCAAATATGAAAGGAGTTACAAAAATGAAAAATATTCAAGTGCGTAAAGTTATTGCTAAAACTGATATTAGCTGGGGTGTTTTCTAAATTTTGGGCACCTCTAAAAACTACCGGTTTTCTATGTTTAGTAACCAGAAAAGGTTGAAAAATTAGCATTTTAAAATTGAGTTTTTAGAGGAGTTCTTTTCTATTTATTCCTACTGTTGGAATTGAGTAGATAGGTTCACCATTTTCTTTCTACTTATTTCCATTTGTAATAGGAACTGGGAGTTGCAAGACGAGGATATATGATTTATAATCACCTCGTCTTCCTTTTTTAATAAAATAGTGAGGTTAAAATGAAATTCTATCATCCAAGAATAAAAGAAATATATCCTGTTTATAAACTTCATAAAAATTTATTTAGGATTGGGCTACAAATTGGTATAACCACAGAAATTAAGGATGATAATAATAAAATGTGGAATTTAGTCAATATTTTGGACGGACGTCCTTTTCAAGATATTCTCAATATCATGCTAACAAAATATGATGATTTAACTGAAGAAGACATCACAGGCGCTCTTGAACTCTTAGATAATGAGGGGGTTCTCGAAGAAGCGGGCGAAATTCAGGATATTAAAGAACGTTATCATTCAAATATATATTATTTCAGTCGCTATTTAAATAGCTTCCAAGATAGTATTGCAACACAGAAAAAAATTCATCAGTCTACTATCCTTTTACTAGGTCTTGGTGGTGGGGGTTCTAACATACTGACATTACTAGCAGGCTTGGGACCTAAAAAGATAAAAATAGTGGATTTTGACATTGTTGAGCAAAGTAATCTAGGAAGACAATTTCTATACAAGGAAGATGATATTGGCTTATCTAAAGTTCAAATTGCCCATAGAGAAGTTACAAAAATGAATTCCGATATTGAAGTAGAAACCCATAATATACGTATCACCTCTGTAAGTGACTTGATTCCTTTACTTGATGATGTTGATATTACGATATGTGTGATTGATGAACCTCAATATGATATTCAACGTATCGTAAATAAAGCAATCGTTACAAAAAATATTCCCTGTATATTTGGCGCCAGTCAAGTTAGTCGTGGTCGTGTCTATTCAGTTATCCCTTACCAAACAGGCTGTTTTGATTGTTTAAATATTTATTATACAAAAATTGACACTCTATTCCTTGAACAATTCCACGGTGTTCGTACGATTACAAAAACAATCCCTACAATAGCCTATGGTCCAGCAATATTTCAACTGACTTCTGCCATTGTTGATGAAACTATCCGATTATTAACTCAATATACGGAACCAATTAGCCTTAACCATCAATACGAAATCAATTATGAAAACGGAGCCTCATTCACACACGATTCTTGGGGACGCTATCTTGATGAATGTCCAACATGCGGCACAGGTAAAGAAGACGATTGGGAAATTTTTTCTAAGTACGGAGAATTAAAGTTATGACAACTGCAAAACTCGTAATTGATAATTTGACTAAATCTTTTGATGGTCAGCACTTAGCCAATAATCATATTTCCTTAGAAATATCACCAGCAAAAATCACGGCTTTTTTGGGACACAATGGAGCTGGAAAATCTACTCTATTGAATCAAATGATTGGTTTTACTAAACCTGACCAAGGAGATATTTTGTATGGTGATATTTCTTTTATATACAATCGTAAACAAGCACGCACCTTAATTAGTTATATGTCTCAACAATATGCCCCACTCGACAAATTAACCGTAGAACAAAATTTAGAAATACTTGGAAAAATGCGAGGATTGAGTTCCCAAGAACTAGAAAAAACAATCAGCCAGCTTCTCACTGATTTAGAAATTGAAGACTATCGTTACAAAAAAGGTAAGGATCTTTCGGGCGGTCTCAAAAGACTAACTTCCTTCGCTATGACACTAATCGGTAGCTCAGACATCATTCTTCTTGACGAACCAACAAATGATGTTGACCCCATTCGTCGTGAAAAGCAATGGCAATTATTGCAAAAGTTAGCTAGCAAGGGGCATACCATTATTATCGTTACTCATAATCTTCTGGAGGTTGAAAAATATGCAGATAATTACGCCCTCTTTAATAATGGTAGATTGCTCAAATCAGGAAAGGTTAAGCAAATCATCCATGACAAACTGTATCAGATAAGCTTTGATTTTAAGACTAAAAGTATATTAGACAAAATAGAAGATTATACAATTATCAATGGTGTTAGTTGTCAATTAGAGGTTGAGGAAAGAAGTCTAGCTCCATTGATAGCACAACTGACAGAAGAACTTGGTCAAAAAACAATTTCCAATCTCTCTCTTCATCAAAAAACATTGACTATTTCTGACCTTTATAGAGAGGAGCTAACCAACTAATATGACTCAATTTTTTTACTTACTTCATTGGAACTACTTGCGCCAAAAAGAGCTTTTCATCCTTTTTACACTAGCACAGCTCCTCTTATCCATTTCTCTTCTTTTTGGCTACCCTCTAGTTATTGGCGATATCGATTCGACTACTGCCTACTATCTTTCGTCTGGTTCTGTTTTAATTGGAATTATCTCCATGGGTTGTACAATTTCCTCCCCTGTTATAGCAAATGATAAGTTGGAAGGGCATTTTGATTATATTCGTGCCTTACCCATCCCTAGGATATTCATTTCTCTCGCTGACTTGTGGATGTGGTTAATTGCCATTTTGCCGGGAGTTTTTATTTCTATTCTACTTGGGTATGTCCGTTTTTCTGTTCGTCTCCATCCATCTTTTCTTGGTGTTTTTATTGTGCTTCTGATTTGTCTTACTATGATTAGTCTGGGATTTGCTATAGCCTACACCTTTTCTCCAAATACAGTAACCCTTATGTCGCAGCTAATTCTTATGATTGGACTCATGTTCTCACCACTCATGTATCCTGCAGATCGACTACCTGAGTGGGTAAACCATCTTTACCGTGCCCTCCCTTTCGTCCCTTCCTCAAATCTTCTGCGAGCCAGCCTTTACGACTACGGAAATGTTTCTCTATTGGACATGAGTATTCTCATTCTTTGGATTATGTCAACACAGTTAATTATTTTAAGAACTCTTCATAAAGAAAAATGATTGCCCCTAAAGCTTTTCTTATAGACTAAGCCAATAAAAAGAACCTTCATGACTATTCGAAAAGCTAAACAAGAAGATATTCCTAAATTACTCGATTTATTACAACAAATCCTTACGCTTCACCACCAAGCTCGACCAGATATTTTTAAGCAAACTGGGACTAAATATAGTTCCTCTGAGTTGCAAAATATTCTCTCTCAAGAACATACCCCTATTTTTGTTTTTGAAGATGAGAAGGGACAAGTTCTCGGACACCTATTTTGTACCATAAAAGATAAAACAGATAATCCTGTTCTCCAAGAAATCAAAACCCTTTTTATCGAAGATTTATGTGTAAGCTCAAAATGCTCGTGGTCAAAAAATTGGTAATCAACTCTGTCAATTCGCTCTCAATTATGCTAAAGAAATTGGCTGCAATAATCTAACCCTAAGTGTCTGGAATGATAACGAGGGTGCTCTCCGCTTTTATCAAAGACAAGGGATGAAACCCCAAGAAACAACAATGGAAATGATAATTGATTAAGAAGTAATCTATAAAAAGATGTTAGAAAAAGTTTAATTTCACTAGAAAATGAGGAAAATCTTCCCACAATAAAACGCATAGTATCAAGGTTTCAACACCTGATACTATGCGTTTTTTCTAATTCTTAGGACTTTCTCCACAGCCTCTTTACTTAATCTTCTTGATACTTTGACTAAGGATAAATCCTACAATCATCCCTACCATATTTTGTATGAAATTTGGTAGGATTTCTGGTAGAGCTGCAGCCCAGCCATTCATCAATGTAGAACCCAAGGCGTAACCCCCTACCATGGCAATCGTTGCCAAAACGAGGCCTAACCACTGAGTTTTTCCTTTAAATCCTGCGAAAAATCCCTGCAAGCCATGGTTGACCAAGCTAAAGAACATCCACTGAGGATAGCCTGATAAGAGGTCAATCAAGAAACCTGCTAGTCCTCCGACTACAGCTCCTTCACGACTACCAAAGTAAAAGGCCGCAAAGAAAACACCCGCATCTAAAAGAGTTAGAATACCTGTCGGTGTTGGAATTTTTAAGAAATAGCCTAGAACCACAGAAAGGGCGGTTAAGAGGGATACAAGGGCGATTTTAGTTGTTTTGGTTTGCTTCATATTGTCTTACTCCATACTGATCTGCCTGTGCAATGGCACGGTAAACGAAAGCCTTTGAGCTTTCTACTGCTGGTAAAAGTTCATCACCTTTGACTAGATGACTGGCAATGCTGGAAGCAAAGGTACAACCTGCACCAGCATTTTGCCCTTGAATGACAGGATTTTCTAGAACTGTAAAGTTTTGTCCATCATAAAAGACATCCACAGCCTTGTCCTGACTAAGGCGATTGCCTCCCTTAATAATGACTGCTGGCGCTCCTAAATCATGCAATTTCTGCGCTGCAGTTTTCATGTCTTCCAAGGTTTTGATTTCTTGACCAGCTAATAATTCTGCTTCTGGGAGGTTAGGCGTAATCACACTGACATAAGGGAAAAAGCGAATCAACTCTTGGCAAAGTTCACTAACTGCTACGTCGTGCGTTTCCTTGCAGACCAAGACAGGGTCCAATACCACAGGCACTCCTGGGCGTTTCTTGATAAAGTCCAATGCCTTCTCAGCCACACTGACAGTAGGGAGAAGACCAATCTTAATTCCCCCAAACGCCACATCACGCAAGCTATCCAATTCATGTTGAAAAATGGTATCGTCAGTTGGAAAGACTTCAAATCCTTTTTCTGTCAAGGCTGTCAAACAAGTCACTGCTACAAAGCCATGCAAGCCGTTCAAAGTATAGGTAGCCAAATCAGCTGACAGGCCACCACCACTAAAAATATCATTTCCAGAAAGTGCTAAAATACGATTATTCTTCATAACGAATCTCCTTTAAATATAAACCATTTGGTGCTGCAGTGGGACCTGCAAGCTGCCTGTCCTTTTTCTCCAAGATCAGGTCAATCTGCTCTACTGGCATACGCTTGTTGCCGATTTTGAGCAGTGTCCCCACCATATTGCGAATCTGTTTATACAAGAAACCATTTCCTGAAAAGGTAAAAGTCAAAAACTGGCCTGTCTCATCAACCCTAAGACTGGCTTCTGTAATAGTGCGAACCTTATCCTCTACACTAGTCCCAGAGGCTGTAAAGCCAGTGAAATCATGGGTTCCTTCTAGCTTTTTGACGGCCTCCTGCATCCTCTCCACATCAAGTGGGTAAGGAAAGTGGGTGGCATAGTGACGGCGCATGGGATTTTTGGGACGTCCTCTATCCACAATAAACTCATAGGTCTTGCTATGCTTGGCATAACGGCAATGAAAATCATCTGCCACAAGCTCAATCGAAATCACATCAATATCTTCAGGAGACTGGGTATCCAAGGCAAAACGGAGTTTCTCCTCATCCATCTGATAAGGCAGGTCAAAATGAATGACCTGTCCCAGGGCATGAACCCCACTATCTGTCCTACCAGCACCGTGAACAGTAATGGCTTGCCCCTTATTTAATCTGGTCAAGGTTTTTTCAATTTCTTCCTGAACGCTACGCGCATGAGGCTGGCGCTGAAAGCCAGCAAAGGCATAACCATCATAGGAAATAGTTGCTTTATATCTCGTCATAACCTCTATTTTATCAAGAAATTAGTCTGTAAACAAGTACCTAACACAAATATTGTATGGGTATAAAAATCTCATACTCTTCGAAAATCTCTTCAAACCACGTCAGTTTCCATCTGCAACCTCAACGCACTATTTTGAGCAACCTGCGGCTAGCTTTCTATAGTAAATTGAAATAAGATATGAACAACTCTATTAGGAAAGTCAAATTAATTTCTAGAAATGTTTTAGCAGCTACAGCGTACTATTCCAAACTCAATCAACTATAGTTTGCTCTTTGATTTTCATTGAGTATCAAAAGAAAAACTTAGGAAACCAATCCTAAGCTCTCTTTTGAAATAGGTACATGACAAAGATAGAGGTTACAATCAACCAACCTCCTAAGATGGCAAAGACCAGCATCCCATTGTGCGTTAGTAACCCTATTGCACCTAGAATGAATGGGGTCGTAAAAGCTCCGAAACTACAGCCTAAAACTGCAAATGAAGTTGCTTGATTGAGGAGTTTAGCTGGAATTCGTTCAGAGACAAGTTGAAAGACCGTCGTCAAGACTACACTATAGGCAAATCCAGCCAGAACACTTCCTGCTACTACCACCCACAAGGATGGAGACAAGGCAATCACGATTTGCCCCAAGCCAAATGTAATACCAGACCAGAGGAGCAGTTTCTCTTTAAAGATAGAAATCAAGAAAGAAAAACTCACTCCAGCCACAATCCCGATTAACTGCATGAGACTAAGAACAAAACTAGATAACTGGGCATCCCCCAATCCTCTTTCCACCATCAAACTTGGAATACGGATGGTAATAGCTGTATTGGTACAAACTACAGCTGCCGCTTCGATAGCTAGGGTAAAAATCAAGCCTTTCATTTCTCGAGTTAAACGACTTGCTTCCTTCGCTCTTTTCTTGACTTCTTTCTTTGATTTTCCATAAGGGACAAAGAGCAGATAAAGAGGCAGCACCAAAAATCCAGCACTATAGGCTAGAAAGATAGCTGTCCAACCAAAGGCCAACAACTGACCGACGGCCAAGGTAATGAGAGAAGCTCCAACGACCTCTGCAGAAGCGCGTAGCCCTAACATCTGAATTCGCCTTTTTCCTTGATAGCGTTCACTGATAATAGAAATGGCCTTGGCATTGATCATCCCAACACCTAAACCAAAAAGAAGCCGTGTTCCAAAGACAAAGGGATAGGCTTGGTACCAGAAGGGAGCTGTACCGCTCAATGATAAAATCAGCAAGCCCAAACTAATCTGTAAGCGCTCAGGAAATATTTTTTCTAAGAAACCATTTAGCAGTAACATCATCATGATTCCAAAGGAAGGCAAGCTCACCAAGAGCTCAATTTGTTCCTTAGAATAACCCTGATAATAGTCAAACATGGCTGGTAGGGCACTCGAAATGGAAAAGGAGGTAATCAAAACGAGGGAGAGAGCCAAAATGCTGGCCCGTTCTAAAAATTGTTTCATGAAATCTCTTTCTATATTTTCTCTTAATCTTCTACTTTTTTGATAGTTATCAAAAAAGCAAGAAAAGAAGAAGCCTCATTGGTATACAGACTCCTTCTCAAACTCGAAAATGAATCCCTTGTGTCTTATACTCAATGAAAATCAAAGAGCAAACTAGGAAGCTAGCCGCAGGCTGCTCAAAACAGTGTTTTGAGGTTGTAGATAAGACTGACGAAGTCAGTAACCATATCTACGGCAAGGCGAAACTGACGTGGCTTGAAGAGATTTTCGAAGAGTATTAGAATGACTTTCTCTTGATTTGCTTGATAAAGTAGAAGATAAATCCTGCTACCATATAGGCAACAAAGATAATCAGACACCACTTGAATACGACATCCCAACCCTTGTTCACATTCAAAAAGAAGTAAGGGAAAGGATTATCCTTGGCATTTGGAATATTGAGTTTTAGAACCAAGCCATTAAAAAGAGCAAACATCATATACAGCAAGGGTAAAATGGTCCACACTGCTGGATCCCAAATCTTATATTGACCCTGTTTGTCAAAAAAGAGGGTATCCGCTAAAAACCAGATGGGAACGATATAGTGGCAAAGGAAATTTTCTAGGGTATAGAAATTAGTCGCAATGGGCGCTAAGAGGAAATGGTAAATCACACAGGTAATCATGATACTCATGGTGACCCCACCTTTTAAGCGCAAGAGACTTGGTCTTTGCCAGTTTTCACCTACACGGCTCATAACCTTTAAGAGATAGAGCGTAAAAATAGTTACTAACAGATTTGACAGAACCGTGTAATAGAGAAGCATCCCAAAACCACCATGCTTAGTAATTTCAAGATAAACTCCCGTAAAAGCCGCTAGAAACAAGAAGATACGGCTATAAAATACAAGTTTATAGTGCTTGGACATACTTAAATCTTCTTCACAAACTCTGATTTAAGTTTCATGGCACCGAAGCCATCAATCTTACAGTCAATATTGTGGTCACCTTCTACGATGCGGATATTTTTCACGCGCGTCCCTTGTTTCAAATCTTTTGGCGCACCTTTTACCTTCAAGTCCTTGATGAGAGTTACTGTATCACCGTCAGCCAATTTATTTCCATTGGCATCGATAGCAACAAGGCCCTCTTCTACATCTGCAACTTCAGCAGGATTCCACTCATAAGCACACTCTGGGCAAACCAGTAGGGCACCGTCTTCGTAGACATACTCTGAGTTGCATTTTGGGCAATTTGGTAGGTTGTTCATGGTTTCTCCTTATCATCATTCACTATTCTTTGAAAATCAAAATTTCTCGAACAGCAACTATTATACCCTAAAATCAGCATTTTGACAAATTTAGAAAAAAACCGATATCCATCTATCGGCTTTTCTACATTTACATTCTTTTTTCAGCTTCTGCTTTGATTTTTTCAACTACTTCTTGAATATTCAAACCAGTTGTATCAAGGTAGACAGCATCCTCTGCTTGTTTGAGAGGTGAAGTCTCACGATGACTATCCTTGTAGTCACGCGCAGCAATTTCCTCTTTTAGGGTTTCCAGGTCTGTTTCAATTCCCTTGGCAATATTTTCCTTGTAACGGCGCTCTGCTCTCTCATCAACAGAAGCTACTAGGAAAATTTTTAATTCTGCTTGTGGCAATACAACAGTCCCAATATCGCGACCGTCCATGACAATCCCACCTTGTTGGGCAATTTCTTGTTGGAGGGAAACTAGTTTCTCACGTACTTGAGGAATTGCTGCAATAGCAGAAACATGATTGGTCACTTCATTTTCACGGATAGGATGAGTAATATCCACATCGCCTACAAAGACAAGCTGGTCTCCAGTTTCTGAGCGTCCAAAACTAATTGGATGCTGGTCCAACAAGGTTAGAAGGGCTTCGACTTCTTCAACTCCTAATTGGTTCTTAAGAGCCATATAGGTCGCTGCACGATACATAGCTCCTGTATCAAGGTAGGTGAATCCAAAATCCTTAGCAATAATCTTTGCGACCGTACTCTTACCGCTGGAAGCAGGACCATCAATAGCAATTTGAATTGTTTTCATATCGGCTCCTATTTTATTTTTATAACATCACCTGGATTAGCAAACCAAGATCCTGTAGCCATGTGCCCAGGATTCAAGGCCTCTAACTGAGCAATGGAGATTCCTGCACGAGCGGCAATAGCTGCTTCCCCTTCTCCTGCGAGAACTTTAATCGTTCCTTCAGGATTAGCAGCTTCTTCTGAACTACTAGAAGTAGATTCTGGCTCTGAACTCTGCTCAGGCTGAGAACTGCTTGAAGATGAGACTTGTACTACACTTGCATCAGAATCATGAAAGTCTTTTAAGGCTGCTGTGCGATTACTCCCCCCCGATGATAGATAGATGAGAACGATGACCATCACCACCACAATTACAAAGAAAATACTAGCTAGGATCGTCAAAATACGATTAGCCATCCTATCAGCCCCTCCGTGGTTTCGATGCCGACGCTCTGCTCTTGCTTCTTCTTGATCATAAATATCTTCTTGCCACGGTTCTTTTGCCATACCTTACTCCTTGTTTTTTTTTACTTTTCTTATTACAATATAAATATGAACATGAAAATCACACTTATACCTGAACGATGCATCGCCTGTGGGCTTTGCCAAACTTATTCTGACTTATTTGATTACCACGATAATGGAATCGTGCGTTTTTACGATAATCCTGACCAACTGGAAAAAGAAATTTCTCCTAGTCAGGATGTCTTAGAGGCTGTTAAAAACTGTCCGACACGTGCCTTGATTAAAAATCAACACTAATCTCTCATAGTAAATTGACAAGAACGTTTCACTCTTTCTAGTTTAGCATATTTCCATGTAAAATTATAGTCTTTTCACTTTATTTTTTTCTGTAAAATCAGGAAGATCACTTTTTTCTTTAACGAGATAAAGTGGTCTTTTTTTAGTCTCCAGATAAATCTTACTGCAACTTATAATCTAAATTCCTCAATGAGAATAGACTTCTACCATTCTATTTCCTTTACCCTTTTTACAAATTCATTCCACTCTCGTCTACAATCTTTAGATAGGCATATATCCGTATAATTGAACGATAAATCTTTAATATTCTTCCACCAATCAAAAGAATTTCCCGCTTCTTCTGTTTCTATTCTTTTGTTAACTACTTCAACAATTGTATTATCTATCTCTTCCTTGTCATCTAAACTTAGAAATCTCCATTCAATGCCATTTGTATAAATTACTTTTTTATACCATAAAAGGTCTCCAATAAGTTGTCCCATCTCTCCAGTTATATGTTCAAAACTGTTCGATATGGTTGATTTGATTTTTTCCTCTGTAATTAAACTATAATTTAAATTCTTAACTTCCACGCATCCTCGAAGTTTCTTCCATTCTTCAATTTTTATACTTTTCCTAGATTTGTTTTCATAAGTCTTATCTAAAATAACTATATCAGGAAAATTACTTAGACCATAATAAATTTGTCCCAAACCCCTTCTTTGTCTTCCGAAGACATATCTTTTTGATAAACTATCTTTTAAAGTTGGCTTAATTATATCAGCAACTAAAGGATACAGTTCAACCTCTACATAATTTTGTTTCTTTATTAGCCCGATTTCTTCAGTATAATCCTCTTTACTTAGCATAAAATAACCCTCCTGAATGTTCTATTTATTAAGTTATCGTCTTTGCAGTAAATTTATTCCACATAGTTCATTTATATCATGCCAAATCCCTAATTTTTTTAAAAATCACTCAAGTTCCAGACCAAAAGAATTATAATTACAAAAAAGTGACTGCGCTAGATAACTCCTACTTTTTCATGATCTATGATAACTTTTTTCTTTGATAAGATAAAGTGGTCTTTTTTTAGTCTCCAAATAAATTTTACTGATGTACTTGCCGAGAATCCCAATGGTCAAGAGTTGAATGCCTCCAAGAAAGAGAATGACAGCCATCAGAGAGGTCCAACCTGATGTCGGATTGCCCAAAATGAGAGTCCGAACCACAACAAAAAAGGTCATCAGTAGAGAAATAAAACAAGATAGGAGACCAGCTACAAAGGCTATAGTCAACGGGAAATCTGAAAAATTAACAATCCCTTCAATGGAGTAGAAAAAGAGTTGCCTAAAACTCCAACTGGTCTTGCCAGCCTGCCTTTTGACATTTGGATAGTCCAGATAGTAGGTTTTAAAGCCGACCCAGGCAAAAAGTCCCTTAGAAAAACGATTGGACTCGGTCAAGCTTAAAATGGCATCAACCACAGACTTTCTCATCATACGAAAATCACGAACACCTGAGGGCAAGGCTACTGGGCTAATTTTTTGCATGAGGCGGTAAAAGAGATCAGCACAGAAACTGCGAAAGAAGGGTTCTCCCTCCCGACTGGTTCTCCGTGTTCCTACACAGTCTAAATCTGCATTCTGGTCTAGTAAATTTTTCATCTCAAGCAACATACTAGGAGGATCCTGGAGGTCTGCATCCATCACCACCACCAAATCCCCTGTCGCATATTGTAAGCCTACATAGAGGGCTGCTTCTTTGCCAAAATTTCGCGAGAAAGAAATATAATGCACTGCCGGATTTTGCTCCCGATAGGCCTTTAAGAGTTCCAAGGTCCCATCACTTGATCCATCGTCGACAAAGACATACTCTATTTCTGTTTCCAAATCTGGAAGTAAAGCTTCCAAAGCCTGATAAAAAAGAGGAAGTACTTCCTCTTCGTTTAAACAGGGGACAATGATTGATATCACCATCTTAGTCTTCGAATCCATTTGGATGCTTGCTTTGCCAACGCCATGCATCTTCACACATTTGGGTGATGCCTAATTCTGCTTCCCAGCCCAGTTCTGCTTTGGCTTTTGCAGGATCTGAATAGCAGGCTGCGATATCCCCTGGGCGACGGTCTACGATGCGGTAAGGAATTGGACGTCCCACTGCTTTTTCCATATTTTGGATAATTTCAAGAACTGAGTAGCCTTTACCTGTACCAAGGTTATAAACGTTTAGACCTGAGCCTTTTTGGATTTTTTTCAGAGCTGCAACGTGACCTTTAGCCAAGTCAACAACGTGGATATAGTCACGAACACCAGTTCCATCTTCGGTATCGTAATCGTCTCCAAACACTTGCACTTGCTCTAATTTCCCAACAGCTACTTGAGTCACATATGGCAAGAGGTTGTTTGGAATACCGTTTGGATTTTCCCCCAAATCACCACTCTCATGGGCTCCGATTGGGTTAAAATAACGAAGCAAGACCACATTCCATTCTGAATCTGCCTTGTAGATATCGGTCAAAATTTCCTCTAGCATGAGCTTGGTACGACCGTATGGGTTGGTCACTGAAAGTGGGAAATCTTCCAAGATGGGCACTGTGTGCGGATCTCCGTACACTGTCGCAGAAGAACTGAAAATGATGTTTTTACAGTTGGCTTCTTCCATAGCTTTCAAAAGGCTAAGAGTTCCAGCGATATTGTTGTCATAGTAGGCAAGAGGAATACGAGTAGATTCTCCAACAGCCTTCAAGCCAGCAAAGTGAATGACCCCTGTTGGTTCTTCTTGTTTGAAAATGTCACGAAGAGTATCTATATCACGGATATCTGCCTCATAGAAAGGTACTTCAACTCCTGTAATTCTCTCAACAACTTCTAAACTTTTGCGATTGCTGTTGACAAGGTTATCCACCACAACAACCTGATGACCTGCTTGGATTAACTCAATAACAGTGTGGGTTCCGATAAAACCTGCTCCACCCGTTAGCAAAATCTTTTCTTGCATCTTAATTCCTCGATTCTCGGATTATTTTTTCTTATTTTACCATTTTTGATAGGGAATGTCATTTGCCATCCTAGAGGGTAAGATAAAATTTCAGTAAAATGCTTATTCGCTTTTTACTCGTTTGACATAGTTCTCAATTGGGTAGTTTGCTGGGTCTAAGGTCATTTCCCTTCCTTGGATTAGTTGAGCTAGATGGTAACCGATAATAGGGCCGGTTGTGAGGCCTGATGAACCTAGGCCACTAGCCGCATAGACACCTGCTAAACCTGGTACCTGCCCAAAGAAAGGAGAGAAATCGCTGGTATAGGCACGGATTCCCACACGCTCAGCCCTTGAAGTCGCTCTAGCTAAAACTGGATAGTGAGGTAAGGCTGCCTCCTCCATTTGCTGGAGCAAGATTTCATCTACCGTCAAATCAAATCCCATATCATTTTCATGGGTAGCACCTAGGGACAATTTGCCACCTGCAAAAGGAATCAAATCCCATTCCCCTTCTGGCATGACAACAGGGTAAAATTCCATGTCTTGGGCCAGCTGATAATCTCGGAGCTGTCCTTTCTGAGGACGGACATCCACAGCATAACCCAAGGGTTCTAACATATCCCCCAACCAAGCTCCCGTCGCCAAAATAACCTGCTCAAACTCCTCTTCACCAATCTGGTAGCCTGATGCTAACGGTGTCAGAGTCACTTTTTCTTTGACCAGCTTGACATGACTGGATTCCAGCAAACGAGTCACTAAAAGTTGGCCATCTACTCTCGCTCCACCAGAAGCATAGAGCAGACGGTCAAATCCCTGCAAACCAGGGAATAATTCATTAGATGATGCTTGGTCCAGAATGGCTAATTGCCCTATCAAGGGAGATTCTTCTCTGCGCTGGAGGGCTAATTCATAGAGTTCTTCCAACTTGGATTCATCCTTTTTCAGGAGAAAGACTCCCGAACGATGGTAAAAGTCGATTTCTTGCCCTGATTTCTCTAAATCAGCTAATAAATCCACATAAAAATCAGCCCCTAAGCGCGCCATTTTGTACCAAGCTTTATTGCGGCGTTTGGAAAACCAAGGACTGATAATTCCTGCTGCAGCCTTGGTAGCCTGACCTTGTCCATGGTCAAAGACGGCTACCTCTAGGTCACTTTCTTTCGAGAGGTAGTAGGCAGCTGTTGTCCCCACAATTCCTGCTCCAATAATGGCAACTTTTTTCATTGTTATAATTTATTCCTTTTGTTTCACTCAAGGCACAACACAGAATAAAAAAGTTTTGTGCCCTTTATTTTGTTTTATACTAGACCTCCATACTATCTTATTCTTTCCAATAATTATCTATCTAAGAGATTATCCTATTCTTAATTGTCAATAAGTTCACCCAGTCCTCTGGAAGACCGTAGTGTCTCAAATCAACTTGTTCTCTACTTCCTTCTTCTAGTAAATTTTGTATTTTTTATTCCAAAAATTCTGGGTTTCTAGGGACATGGACAAAATAAGATGTCTCATTGCTATAAAATAAATAAATAATGTCTTATCATCATTCTCTGAGTTTGTCTCCAATAACTCCTTATCAGAATGATGAAGAGCAGGTAAGGTATGGTGTAAGCGTTCATATAATCTGCCATTATATGAGCATATATTTCTAAGATATCGAAGTGCATTACACCAGGACAATAAGATTTTAGCTGGAATTTTATCATCCTTATACAAGAGCAAACTAATATAAGCAGCAACCTTATTTCGATAACCTGGTTGTAAGGCGACAAGAAATGATGATATATTTCCAAATGTCATTAAACGAAAAACAGTCCAAGGCAACACAACACCATATTGTCTAATCTGATTCTTTACTATGGAATCATCTTGTTTTTCAAAAATAAACCGCGATAAATGATACTTTGTTTTCAAGACAGTATCCTGACGTTTAGGGTTATCCTTGCAGTATTTAGATTGTTCAGAAAAATATAAATCATCGTCTTCAAAAATATAAATAGTTTTTTGGTATCCAAGCGTCAGAGCATCAGCGGTACTCTTTTTCAAAAAGACTTCAATTCTCTCCAATATTTCTTGAAGGAAATTTCTAAGGTAACTATCAAATAAGTAGGCTTACTTAGCTAAAATATACTGACGATTAACCAATTTACCATAAATCTACGCAATCCTTTTTATAAAATTCATCATCAACATTATATGAAAAATCCCAATGAGATTTATCTTTCATATGTTGATACAATTCTTCTTCTGTCAGTGCAGGTTCAATCGCCATTTTTAACGTAGTAGGTGCTAACACAGGATTATAAACTAATCGTATTTTATCAACTATATCAATATTTCAAGGAATATATTCCTTGAAATTTGTTAATTCAAATATGGCAACATTCATTCTAACAGTCTCCACTATATGAAAAAAGGTCACCTAGTTATACATTGCTGCACCTTTGATGACTTCTAATCTACCTAGATTATACCACAATAATCCCTATTAATCAATAGAAATATTTTTTAAGTGTAGTATATTGAGCCTAGAATAGTAGGCTACGGATTCTAAAATATTTCTAGAAATTAATTTGACTTTCTCAATCTCTTTGTTCATATCTTATTTCAATCTACTATATATGGTATACGTATGGTTGGTTATGGAGAGCACAATCATCTGACAAAACCAAGTGATAGAGAGCGCTTACATCAACTCCTAAAGAAAGATGGATAGAAAGACGCTTTTCAACTTCTTTCTATCCATTACTTCCTTCAAGAGTCCACACCAGCAATTTTCAGTTCCATTTCATGAACTATCTTACTTGTTTCGTGTTTCTTCTTTATCTTACTCTACCATCAAAGACTTCTACTTGTACTAGAGGAGGAAGCATTCCCATTTAAAAGACGGTGTCCTGTTCCCAGAACCACTTCCCCACTAGAAGCTGGTATATTCCCACTACAGGTTTGCGACTAACTTTTCCTATCGTCATTATCCAGCAATGTAGTAACTTCTATGGTCGCCTGCGATATTTCAACATGTCGCTTATCTTAGCTGAGCAAGAATCGCTTTGAGTTTCTCAATCAACTCGTCTTCTGTGTGGTCAGACTCTTTCTCATTGGCTAGGAAAGCAACTGCTTGAGCGAGAGCTTCTCGTGCTTGGTCGAGAACTTTCGTATCCACATTTGTAGAATCCAATTCTGCTTCAAGCTTGCTTAGTTCCTTGACCAATTTCTTGAGTTCTGACTCTTTCTTACGACGCGCGATGAGGAAGAGAAGGAGCCCAAGAAGGGCAAGTAGACTGCCAATCATTACTACATATGAAAATTCAGTAGTTGTCTGACTATCGTCTTTCATCTGATCTTTTTCTTGATTTTGCTGGTCTTCTTTCACACCTTTTAAGGAGTCTATTACCTCTCTCACTCTTCTAACAATATCACGCAAATCGGACTCTGTCAAACTTTCGTCATTAAGAGCTTGTTTAATCTCTGTAAGAAGAGCTTTAGCTGACTCAAGCGTTGTACTATCTATATCATCCAAATCTTTCAAACGACTTTCCAATCCTTCAACCAATCGAGCAAGCTCAGACTTGTCAACAGGACGAGTCTCGTTAGGAGTCACTGTAGTTCCTGAATTGTTTGGAGTGCTTGTAGAAACTGGCGTTTCTTGAGTCGAAGTGCTTGCTTGTGCCTGTCCAACAGTAGACGATGGAGTAGTAAGGGTCGTATTGCTACTATTGTCAGTTGTCACACCAGGGGCTGGAGTATTGCCTCTGTTATCTGGTGTCACACTGTTGCTATTGCTGCCAGCAGGGTTGGTAGTAGCTCCATTGTTGGTGTTGCCACTGTTGCTAGTATCAGTACTATTATTACCAGATTTTTTCTCTACGGTTTCTGTCGATGGAATTTCTTTAGTTGTTCCATCTGGTAATGTGACAGTTACGTCTCCATTGTCTTTTACAACTACGTTGGTGGCTGTTGGGTTAGCTTTCGAAACGGCTTCTTTAACTTTGGCTTTTTCGGCTTCTGTTAAATGCGCTGGGTCTGCTACTGGCGTTACCTCTACCTTAGATTTCTCTACGGTTTCTGTCGATGGAATTTCTTTAGTTGTTCCATCTGGTAATGTGACAGTTACGTCTCCATTGTCTTTTACAACTACGTTGGTGGCTGTTGGGTTAGCTTTCGAAACGGCTTCTTTAACTTTGGCTTTTTCGG
>NZ_VMMT01000058.1:0-17563 GCF_013277355.1 Streptococcus sp. 1343 | reverse complement strand
CGACAAAGCCGTCTGAGCATTCCTAGTCTGCGATTTAAACGCTTCAAGTCTAGCAACAGAATCCAGCCCAATCCGCTTGGCTTCCTGAGCAAGAGAGCTACTTGCGCCAGCTTGTCTCAAAGCTTCCTCAGCCTTGCGCCTTGATTCTCGTAAAGGTTCATCATAAAAGCTATTGAAACGCTGATTGATAGTGTCAGACACTTCTTGCTTGACTTCTTCTGCCTTAGCCTTGGCAAGTTCGATGGCATCCGTGATAGCTTTCTCACGCTTAGTAAATTCAGCGTCAAAAGCACGGTCAGCGTTGGCGATTTCCTTTTTCAAACGTTCTTCAAAAATCTGATGCAGATTTCGGCTTTCATTCAAAACGGCATCATTTACAATCCCACCGATCGCATTTGCAAGACTGGACTGGAAGGTCCCAAAACCTATTGATTTTAGGCGTTTTGCCATTGGCGAATAGGTATATTTGGTGATTTTCTTACGAACATCAAGACCGTACCACTCATGGTAGATACTGACCACATCGAACATCCGAACCGCTACATCGCTCTGGCCGACAACCGAGATTTCAAGACTATCTTCTAGCATGTCGCACATACTCGTCCGAAAATACTGCTTACCGTATTCAATCAAGCTAGCCTCATCTGTCACATCTTGGTCATTGACTTCCACCACATCTTCGTAGATTTGGCTATAGTTCCCAAGTAAGGGGCTGTCAATCACCACCATATAATCATGGTCAACCGCATTTTCTCCCTCGCCCTTAACAGTCGTTTTAAAGGTTATCCGAGTTTTTAAAGACTTCGTTGAGGTCTTGTGCTGGTAGCTGGACAAGTTTTTCTTGTACATAAAAAGCGATTCATTTTCTGAACCGCCATTCTTCAACAAACGTAAGTTGTAACCGTTTCGCACCATATCTCCGCCCCACTGACCAAGGATAGAGTGCTTGTCTTTGGCCAAGACCTCCATGGCATTCTTGTCCTTGATGTTGAGCGTATGCCTATCATCAATATCAGAGAAAAAAGAAAAAGGATTGGCTCTGGTAATACTACCAGCAAAAGCACTCAACACCCTTGTACCACTGACACGGTCAACCTCAATAGAGCTGACGATGTAGTTATTTAACAGGCTGATAACCTGATTGGCATAGACTTGAATATATCCTTGTTGCTTTTCAACCTCAAAAATATAAAAATCCTGCTCACCATGCAGATCATCTGCAGTCAGAAAGGTTTCCTCTTTCAGCAATTCCCACTTGGGATCCGATGTAGGAAAACGAAAGGTCAGTTGATAGGTATTGTTCCCAAAATGGACAATTTCATCATTGTAGGCCTCGTTTAAAGGCCTATTTCCCTCTGTAAGATAAATCATAAAATATACCTCCAATTCGGCCGAACTGTGACCTTACGAACCGCACCAGTAAAGACCAGACCGTTATTACCAACTGCCAACTCAAAGAAGCCTCCACGTTTACGTAAAGTATTTTGAACCGCGCCATCTGCATTATAGATATTCTGTTTCTTATGCCTACAATCAATGGTCACTTTTCGTCTAATGGTCAAGTGCATAGTTGTCCTTCCGATAGTCAAAGAAATATCTCCGTCTCCCTCAATCTCAATCACAGGCTCACTATAGACAGAGCCTGGATTGTTGACATTACCGCTTGCGGTAAAAATAAGAGGAGCAAGATTTTTCTGATAGCGGAACGGTTGCATACTCAGCTTAAGCTCTAGCTTCCAGGCATGCATCCCATGAGGGCTATAGGTTGCACCAATAAAATCCGCATAAAAGACAGAACCCAACTGGTAGCTAAACTCCAGCACATTGTCCTTAGGCTGAAATTTCTCCACGATAGTCGAAACATCCAGTAACTTAGGAATATAGAACGAAAAAGTCCGTTCATAACTCTCATAGCCACCATCCAGCACTCGATAACTTCCGTTTGCTCCGTAGAGGTTAGCATCTTCAACCACCCTAGGTTTAGCTGCCTCCACCTGACCAAAATCCGTCACCACGCAGTGAGGGATAGTTGATGTATTGAAACCATTGATAATCATGTAAAACATTACATTCCCTCCCTAGCGTAAATCGCACCTTGACGTTGGTAGACGCTCATTGAAATTTTATCAGCGTCCAGGTAAGTATCTGACGGCTTTTCAAGGATAGCGGTAAGGATCTTCTCCATACTTGCTCTCAGAATCGCTATCTCAGACACGACTTTATCGCTGTCTTTACTATTTGTATCTCCTTTTGTTTGCACCACTATTTTAGCTTGTGCTTCTTCCATCTCACGAAGGAATTTAGCATCACTCGGAATGCCAACTCCTGCAGCATATTTAGGAACCCCCATCTCACGCATCAAGCGTTTGGTCTTATCCGCCCGCAAAACTTTAGCCCCTTTAGGAAGAGGAAGAAGAACATCCCTCCCCTCAGGAATGAAGCTCCTACCATCTGGAAGAGTAACCAATTCCTTGTAGGTACTATTGCGTTGGTCATTGACCATAGCAAGACCACCAGGGTGATAGTTGGTACCGTGGGCATGCCGACTAGCAAAAACATTGGTAAAGAAATCACCAGTTACCCTAGTAATCCAAGTCCTAATGCCTGCAAGCACGCCAGACGCATTATCTTGAGCGTTGATTGTAACCGTTTTGTCTTGAATGCTATTAACGACGCTTTTGACCTCGCTGACAGTACTGGAAGTGCTATTTTTAGCAAGGATATCTACTGGATTATGTTGCTTAATCGCATTAATAGCCGCACTCGTCTCATTTCTAACGCCTGCAGTCTGATCTTTCGCAAGTAAATCAATTGGTTTTTCCTGTTTCGGAGAGTTCACACTCGCTTTTGCACTAGCAACTGCTTCACTAGTATTGTCAGTAGCATTTAATGACTTATTCTCTGGATTAGATAGATTCCAAGCCATGATTTTATCGATTGACAATTGCCCGTTGTTCAAAACATTTGTAGGATCTAGTTTCAAATCTTTTGTAAATGGAGTAGTTGCATTCCAAGTTGTTAGCGTGTCAGTCGAACGAGCAACAGCCTTTCTGAAATTCTCATCCGTAGCCAGCAACTCTTTCTGCTTAGGAGTCAAGGCATCATAGTTATAGAGCGCTTTGGAAGCTTCCTCAGCCTTATTCATCACATCTGTATTTTCCAAAAGCAGTTGCTTGACTTCAGCAGGCATACTGTTCCAGATTCTAAGATGGTTTTCACTATCAAAGATAGCTTGCAGTCCTGCTTGATTTTGGACAATCAACTGTTTTTCTTCCAGTGTCATGGTTGACCACTTACCAGACTCAACGAGAGCTTCAGCAATCGTTACCCGAGCATTTGAGTTGATATTCGCATTTTTAACAATAAATTGCAATTGCTCCCAACCCTCAGCAGATTTAGTCGCTTCCCCAATCACTTCTTTTACGTTTGATTTAATGACAAAATTGTTGTTTTCATCAATGTTTCCGACGAGCAAAGACCAAGCATCATTCGCTTCTCTCGTTTCCTTGCTCATATCACTAGTATACTTAGCAAGAATGCTATGGGAATCACCCATTTTTTGAGAAGCTTCTGCTGCCTTTTGACCGATTACTTCATAAGACAAACCATATTCTTCCAGAACCTTTTTAGCTTCTTCCCAGTAGTTCCAGCTTTGTCCAGTTCGAGCTTTTACCTTAGCGTCAAGGTTTTGCATAACCTGGTAATACTTAGTACCTAAGGCTTCCATGGTTTGCTGGTGGTTTGTTTCAAGTTCTTGAATTTTTTTATTGTAAGTTTCTTGATCGATACGTTTGGCATCTAAGAGTTGTTTCAATCCATCTTTTGAGGTTTTGTATAACTGATTTTCTTCATCCAGAGCCTTCTTCAAAACATCTCTTGTGTGCTTTAATTGCGTTTCATTTAAACTACCAATCTCTCCATTCAGAGCCTGAAGCGCAGCCTTTTGTTGTTCGCCAGATAATTCCATCATTTCGATTCTAGCTTTGATCATCTCTCTTTGGTTGTTTAAGACGATTTCTTTTTCTTCTTGAGAAAACTTGCTAGCGTCTCCATTATGACGTTTGTAGATTTCACTGACCTGATTAGCCATTGCATCGGTATTTGAAACAACTTGGTCATTTTTTACTTTCATTTTAGCGATTTCTTCATCGCTAAACCCCAACTTTTTAGCTAATTCTTCCATACGTTGATTAGCTTTTTCAGCACCTGCTGCTACCTCTTCATGAAGTTTTCGAAAAGCTTCAGAAACTTTTTCAGCATCGCCAGCGTGGGTTCCAAAGTTGGCTACTGCTGTACTGGTATCATCTACCTTACTTTGGAAATCTCTTAACTCTTTCCTTGCAGTATCACTCAACTGAGACCCAAATTCCTCCGCCTTAATGCGCGCCTCGTCTTTCTTATGTCCTAGATAGACCAATCCTCCAGCTAGTAAAGCAGCACCACCCACCAGCAAACCAATAGGATTTGTCAAAGCCCCAATGGCTCCAGACAAGAGACTAGAACTAGATGCAGCAGCGCCAGCTCCTTCCGCTAAAACAGTGGCTTCGCTTCCTACCTTAGCAAGACCGAGACCACCTTGTAAAAGTCCTTTTAATTTACCAGCACGCTCTGTCAATTTAGCAAGACCGAGACCGCCCTTTAATAGTCCTTCTAATTTACCGGCATGTTTTATCAAAATACTAAGAGCCGTCGCCCCATTGCCAAGAAAGTTCAATAGAGGGTAGCCCAGAGCCAAAAAACCACCAATACCAACCGCCAAGCTCTGTACGGCTGGAGGAGCCTTACTTAGCCAGTCGATAAATTGGTTCACCTTATCAATCACAGGAGTTAGTAATGGTAATAATTTCTGACCAATGTTAATCTGTAAAACTTCCAAACTAGATTTAAAACGTTCCACACCATTTTTAGAAGACTTAGATAATTCATTTGCTAAATCCTTGGTATAAGTTGTCGCCCCCTTGGTTTCATTAGCAAGATTACGCAACGCATCTCCACCTTGGTCAACCAAGATATTCATCGCTGTCTGAGCTTCTGTACCAAAGGCTGTAGCAATCAAGGCCGATTTCTGAGCATCTGTCATCCCTTCCGTATTCTTTTTGATACGATCCAAAATATCAGGTAGCTTAATCGCGCCGCTACGAAATTCTTCTGCAGAAAAACCAAGCTTCTCCATTGCATTTGCATTTTGCTCTGATGGTTTCAGTAGCCTTGTTAAAGCTCCACGCAGAGCCGTACCAGCCTTTTCACCAGCAATACCATTGTTGGACAAAAGACCAACAGCAGCGGCAGTCTCTTCCAAGTTCATACCAACGTTTTTAGCAACGGGACCAACATACTCCATTGCAGCCCCCATATCAGCAAAACCAGCAGCCGTTTTATTGGCGACAAAGGTTAAGCTATTGGTTACTCGCTCTGTATCCTGAGTAGATAGCCCAAATTGTTGCAAAATATTCGTAGTGGCGTTCATAACCGTATTGAAGTCCTCACCAGACGCCTTTGCAGCGTCTAGGATAGCAGGCATGGCTTCGATTGTTTGATTGGCATCAAAACCTTTCTTGATAATTTCTTGCATCCCTTCATTGATAGATGCAGTAGAAATCCCATACTGCTTCGCCCAATTTTTTGAACTTTCACCCAGCTTTTGTGTGGTACTGTTCAGTTCATCCGCTGTTGGAATAGTATCTGCTAACAGAGATTTAGTTGTATTCATCTGACTTTCAAAGTCAATAGCTTTCTTAGTAGAAAGCGTAAAACCAGCTAATAAAGCAGCAGACACAGGCTTCATTGCATCGCCCATAGCCCGCAATTTTTCTCCACCTTTTGCAAAATTTTCACTCAAGGTATCCATCTTACCAGACCAACTATTTTCACGCCCCACATCTTGCAAAGCTTTTTCAACACCGCGTAGCTGACCTTCCATTACTGCCAACTTAGCATTCTCACGCTGAATATCAGCAGCAGCCTTGTCAAATTTAGCTGTCCCCGGTTCAAGTTTATCAAAACTTTTCTTCATCTCATCCAAAACTTTACGTTGTGAATCAATGGCTTGTCCTAAAGTCTTGTATTTTGCTTGAAGTAAGCTAGCATTTTTTTCATTGCCTTTTAAAGTACTGTCCAAAGAACGGACATTATTTTGAAAGTACTTTACAGCGTTTTTTGCACCAGTTAGAGTAGGACTGAACTTTGACACGTCCAACCCTAGCTCGATATACATCTGACCTAACGGCGTACCGCTTGCCATCTTGTTCTCCTTCCTAACTCCTCAGAGCAAAGAAAAAAGCCCTTACGGACTTTTCATCATTCTTTATAAAAATCATCCATTGCCATGTTCATAAAAGCCCAGATAAACATACCAAGAAATAGATAAGCATAGAGTGGCAGGGAAGCAAAGATAAAGGGTGATAGCAAGAGCATACCAAAGATATCTACAAAATTTGTACAAATACAATACAAGCCAAAAGCAAGATAAAGGATAAAAATGGTAAACCAAAACCAATATCTTCTACATGCTTTTTCTTTTCGAGACATTTCTTCCACCTCCCTTACATATCTCTATTATATTCCTAAGCCTTTGATTTGTAAAGTCTTGACCTAGAGACTTTCTAAAAAATCTGCCAAGTCAAGCACTTCTTCTTGTTCACTCGTTTCCAGACTTCCCAAGACCCCCATCAAGTCCTCCCAACTCGTATCCATCACATCGCGAATGCTCATTCCATAAGGACCCTCTGTAACTTGCTTGACAAAACCATAAAAACGTTTGATCGCTTGCCCAGGTGCTAGCTCTTTTCCTTTGGGTCTACATCACCTACCAGATGAGCATAAATTGCTGTAAAAATAGAAATCACTTTCGCAAAATCTGTGTATTCTAGTAATTGTTCTACTGTCACATCATCAAACAAACTAGCAATAAATCCCAACTGCTTATCAAGCTTCTCTACCTCAGATAAATCACTTGTCAAGGATTCGTTCATGACCAAATAGTCACGATAATCACGAGTTGTGATTTCTTTGCTCTTTTTTAGGACATCTTCTCCCTTGTCATTTTTAATTGTAAATTGAACCTTAGCCATATACTTTCCTTTCTAAAAAAGTAAAAGAGAGCTTTCGCCCTCCTTCTACCCCGCAGCGGTTATGTTTAGTTGACCTTTCAATTTCTTCAACTTTTCAGCATCTGAACCATAAACAATAGCACCATAACGCCCCTTAGTTGCAACGTCTGAACTAGCTGTCGCAGTGAAATTCACACTAGTAGTAGCTAACTCATTCGCCTTATCCTTGAGCGTTTCAAAATCAATAGCATCCATAGAAAGCTGACCTTTATAAAAACCATAGTAAACAGGTTCCCCATCAGCAGTATTACTTTCAATGAGAATGGAAACATTCTTGGCAACTGTGTCTGCACCGAAGTAATAGATACCATCATCATCGCCATACCCCAAAGCATTCGTATATAAAGCTAATGGGACATCAAGCAAGCCCATCTCTACCTTAACATCACCGACTCCTCGATTGGAGACGTGATAAGCCACATTACTACCATAAGTCTTTACAGGGTCACTAGATAATCCAGTTACTCTAGCGGTCTGTGTAGCCCCTTCATTATCTTTACCTTCTAGCGTGAAGAGGTTCTGTCCAACCGTTGGAGTCTGTCCATCATGCACACGAATGGTGACTGATTTAAGTCCGATAAGTGCAGTTCCTTTTACTGTCATTTCTTTTTCCTTCTTTCTAGTATTTCTCATATAGAGCGCTCATACCACGATAAGTCCGAACGTCTACATAGCGCTTAATATCAGGAATCCATTGTTCCAAACCACCTTCAGTCTGATAAAATCCCTGTTCTTCCATTATTTTTTCAATTCTTCCTTGGAGTTCTTTACACTCCACTCGATTAGTAGACTCTACATTGATTTGATAGAGAAAAGTCTTAGCCAAACTAGTATTACTACCGTGAGCCGTCTGCATTGGAGGCCCTACAGGGATAATGACAATACTGGTCTCGCCATCTCCCAAGCTCTCAGGACGCTCAAAAGACTTGATACTAATACCAGATAAAGACTCATCCTCTTCCAAAGCATCGTAGAGTTCAGTTAATTTGTCTTTAATCATTACAAAAACTCCTGTTTTAACTTCATGCCGACTTTAGACTTAAAGACCGGCTTACTCGCTTCAAAAAAGCGGCGCATGACTCCGAAACCACGAGGATGCCCATTCTTTGCATAGCCAAATTCATTTAAGTGAATAATAGTCCAACGAGGACTTTTAAAACCTAATTTAACCATTGGAACTCCGCTGGATGTACCAGTCACATTCCCATGAACGACCGCACCAACCGTCTTCCCAGTGTCAGCGTACACCGCCATAGCCCGTTTGAAAGTTGGCTCAAACTCCTCAACCGTCTCCTTCAAGGCTCTGTTGACCTTTCTACGAATTACCGGCTCTCCTAGTCGAGCCTCAATATTCCTCAAAATATCATCAAATCCTTTTAGATTAGCTCCACTAGACATCACGACCACCTCCGATAAGGACAATCAAAAAATCCCGATTAGCAAAATCAGGACGGACATCAATGATTTGCCATTTCTTACCAACTAGACGGATATCCCCCACTTCGACAAAATGCCGATTTTCAGGCTGATAATCTGTCAGAGGGTCACGAATCTTCAAAGTCATCTTAGCTTTCATCGCTTTTCCAGTTGCAATCTCAACGTCTTTCATACTTGGAGAATAAGTTTGCCCCATCGTATAAAAAGCCTTCTCGTAACTCACATCACGACCATCAACCCCTTTTTTTATTTTAGAGGTATAGAAAGTCAGGGGAGTTCTCAGGTCTCCATTTTGAGACTCAGGCTTTTTGTAACGATAGCTTGGTCCCTCACTCCTCTTCATTTACACTCACTACTTCCTTAGAGCTACGACTTCTGGACGACTTTTCCAACTCGACATAGTCAGGTAAATGTTCCTTTAGCTCAGCAAATCGTTCTTCTGTCGCTTCAAACCTTTCTCCGACTTGCCTAAGGACTCCCTCCTTGAGGTCATAAAACTCTTTTAATACCTTAATCATCACTATCCTCCATTTCTATCTTATCTAACGATAATGCTAAAATATCCGCTTTGAAATTTTCGTAAAAAAATTCAACTTGGTCATTATAGACATAGCGAGCACGTTCTAAGATAAGTTCCCTTATTTGATGATCGTGTATATTCCCACTTCCTACCAAGCGGGTAATAACCATTTGAGAACTTTCTAACATCCGTGAGAGATTCGCATCTTCTCCGCTATGAAAAATTCTCATCCGCTCCTTAAAAGGATCAAGGAGGGAATGAAGTTTAGCTTCAATCTCCATCCTTCGTCACCTTTTATTTTCCAATATTCAGTGTCCACACAGCAGCAGTCTTTTCATCATGCGCTTTACCATAAGCAAATTGCTTAGCAGTGTAGAGATTCAAGTCTTCTAAAGCATAGGTTTCGGTAAATCGTCCAAATTCAATCCCCCCACCTACAAAGGCATCGTAGCGACCTTTGACAAATGTAGTCACCTTACCAGACGCTTGAGCAACCGACTCAACCAAGATGAGGTTATAAGGCATAGCTGTTACATATACACCCTGAGCATTGAGAGACGTATATTGCTTCTTCACATCCCAGGCATCTACAGGGTTCACTACCATAACCAAATTACCTTCTACTGCAACAGGAGTGGTATTGTCAGCTTTTGTAGAATGGTATTTATAAACCTCCGTCAACTCTTTTACCACGGTAGCAGAGTCTGCGAAAGTCAATGGTTTTTTCTGAGCTTGTTTCTCAGCATAAGTTACTTTTTCACTTTCTGCAGTCCCTGTAAGAGTACGAGATAACCCGATAGGCTTGTTGTCCCCATCACCATTTAAATAACCAGCTTCAAGAGCAGCTGCAAAGGCCTCTGTAATTTGAATGGATACGTAAGACTGTAGCCAAGCAGGACCAAACTTTTCAGAGTCTTTAGGGATTACAACAAAAGCAGTCAATTTAGACTGAATCGCTTCTTCTTCAGCAAATTCTTGTTTCAATTGTCCTTGAATTTCAGCATTGATTTTACCCCAAACCGCTTGACCTGTACGACTAGACTTGAGGAATTTCAAACGAATACCAGCATTACGCAAGCCGATGTGTTGAAGAAGTGGACGGGCTGCCACCATATCCTCAAAAATACGGTCAATTGTTTCCTGAGGGAACAATTTCTCAATTCCTTTGGGAGGAAGTTTCTCAATGTTGTTGAAAAATTCGCGAGCTTCAGCAGTCAACTGTGCATCGTATGGATTCATAGTTGCGATTTCTTTACGAGCAGCTTCTCGAGCATCATCTTGCAACTTATCTGTCAATGCCTCAATCATCTCGTTATAGAGCTTATTTTGCTCCTCCATAGGAGCACCAGTTTCTACTGCATTCATAAAGTTCTGACGAGCAGTTGTAAATTCATTACCAAGTTTCATCATTGTTTTTTATTTCCTTTCTTAAAATGGGAAACGACCCAACCCCACAGGTTCAGCCGTCTTGTCTTCTTTTTTCTTATCTTCTGGGATAGGTAAACTGTTATTCAACCTATCACGAACCAAGTCCGCCAATAACTCCACATCTGGGGTCATCGCAGATCGGATTTTTTCGATAAAATCACGAGGAATCACAGGTGTCTGACTAGCTACCAAGACAGGAGCTTCCTGACTTTCAAACATGACCTTATCTGCGAAGCCATGATTAACAGCAGAACGAGCATCAAACCACGTTTCACCCTCCATTAGATCCAGTAAATCATCTAATGCCTTACCAGTCTTATCAATATAGGCATATGCGATGGACTTATTAAACCCTTCTAACACACCAGCCTCATGCAAGAGCGCCTTATGGTCACCACGTACACCAGCAGATACATTATGGATCATGATTTGCGCTGTAGGACTAATTTCCACCTGATCACCAGCCATAGCGATAACACTCGCAGCACTAGCAGCAATCCCCACGATTTTCACCGTCACATGCCCCTGATAAGCACGCAATGCTGTATAGATTTCACTACCAGCATACACATCACCACCACCAGAATTGATGTGCACCTCCACATCTTCTCCCGTCGTCGGCAATACAATATCCTTAGGAGCAGTTGCATCCATGTCTAGCCAATCATAAAACCAGCGGTCATCATTGGATACAATCGCTCCCTTAATCTGAATGATTGTCATCCTCATTTCCTCCTTTCTCTATTTCGTTTTCACCCTGATAGTTCTTAGTGATAAGGAAAGAATCCCCACCAGGAACAGCCTCAAGACCAAGTTCCAATCTCACCTCATTTCGAGTCATAGCCCCAGATGAGATGAGTTTATCTATGTTCTCAGCCAGAGCAAACTTATCCAGTCCCCCCTCACCAAAAATCACAAATTTTTTCTGATTAGCGTATCCAGCCGAACTCACCATAGCATGGTTTAGAGCGTCACCCACTTTTTTAACCAGCGATTCATAACAATAACTGTTAAACATCTTCTGGCTATTAGACAAATCAGCCATATCTCCATGCATCAAAGCCGTCGGCAAACCTAATATATCCGCAACCTCGTCATCAAATTGACGTCTCAGTTTCTTCAACTCTTCAACTGATAGATTTGTAGTTCCTACCGTATTGGTCAACTCCGAATACTCCACACCATCCATTGTCGGTACAATGGCAACCGTCTTAGACGTAAAGGACTTAAAAAGATTGTCCGCATATCTCTGCAGTTTCTTTCTCTTATCCTCATCAAAAGTTCCATTCGCTTTTGTAGCCAGAACCCCACGGATCTGATTATTTCTAGCTAAGGCTTCCACCAGACGAGTATGTAGTTTTTCATAATCAGAAAACAAGTCAGATACATATTCTTGCAAGCGATTGTTATTATACTGAAGAAAGATGACATCACTCATAGCAAACTTCCTCTGAAATGTATAATCCCCGACAGACACCATCTCAAAGGTGTCATCATACAGAGCATAACGCCTACGAGTAAAAGCATCAGCTACCAGTAACTGCTTATCATCAGACAAAACAATGAGTACTTCGTTTTTCGTCAATAAGCGATAAATGACCTTCTGCCAGAACTCCGAGGCCGACTCATTCTTATTGGGACGCACATTTAAAATATAATCCCAGTCTGACGTCACATGATGATTCTCCACCATATACCGAAATTCCGACTTAGCAAAGATACGAGCCACAAACTCCGCCGACTTATCAATCGCTAAACTCTTTAACTGCAAACACCCCAACATTCGTTCCAACTCTTCAAAATCAAAAACAACATCAGGCGCATCACGCTTAAATAAATTTAAGAACCCCATGCTTCCCCTCCTTCCTATCCAATTACCAACCTACCACCCAAAATTTATTCTTAGATTAAAACTCCCAATCCTCTAACATATCGAGGAATTCCCCAACGTTCGACTCATGTACAAGCTCACGTTTGTATAGAGCAGCAATCAAGGCATGGAAACCATCCGTCTTTCTTCTGACGGGCTCTTTCTTCAAGAAACGCTTATT
Organism: Streptococcus sp. 1343; assembly: GCF_013277355.1. NCBI lineage: Bacteria > Bacillati > Bacillota > Bacilli > Lactobacillales > Streptococcaceae > Streptococcus > Streptococcus sp. 1343. The sequence goes on along the minus strand of NZ_VMMT01000058.1, from coordinate 5,018 downwards.
GCCATCCTTGTCCTCTTTGACGTAGGTATTATCCGTATACCAAATCATAGAATTATCATTCTCAAAGATAAATCGTTCATTAGCAAATCCGTCTTCAATGATTGGCGCAACCTTGGATTGAATCGCCCCAGGATTTCTCAAGAACTCATATTCAAAACCAGCCTCTTCCAAAAGAGGTTTTAACAAGTCCATTCTGAAACCATCTGCACATACAAGCTCAATCTGATAAAACTTACTCCATTCATTCAATTTTTCGACCAATAAACGAGGGTCAATACTAGGGCCGTCCACAATTGTAAATAAGCCTCTATCTGCCCATTCCTGAATAGGAGCTTTAAGTTTAAAAGCTTTCAAAAATGCTTTACGAGCAAATGAATGTTGTTTCCAGATAAACTCATCTCCGTTCTTAAACAACAAACCAACACTCGCAAAATCTCGAATGCTAGCATAGTCAAATCCTGCGACACAGGACTTACCCAACAAGTCAATACCAGGCGAACGTAAACAAGCAAGTAATCTTTCACGAGTCGTCACATCTTTCTCAAGGTCTGCTTCAGGAAGATTCATCCGTTTAGTCATGAACTCCTGACGACCAGACGGCTCCAGCTCAAGGTCATCATAGTCAGCCTTAGTTCTAGCAAGCAACCTCTTAGCGTAAGGCGTGCTTTCATCCAACATCGGATTTGCTTTCGGCCAATTCTTCATGTCATCCACCTCATCCGCACTATCAAGCTTGCAGATAAAAGGGAAGAGTCTGAAATCATCAACCTCTCCATTCAAGATTTGCATAGACTTCTCTATCAGCTTGTCATAGAACCCCTCGCGCACATACCCATTCGTACCGTTGTAGAAAGTCCTGACATGAGCAATCTTACCAAGACCAGACCTTTGAACCTTCACAGCCTTATCATTTTCAAATTGGTGAATCTCATCAAACTCAAGACAACCATCACGAGCAGAGTCCATAGTCTTCGGATTATTCGTCCGAAAAGAAAAGACCGAGTTGTTCGCTCGACCTGTGATAGACATTTTAGTCAGATAGAAATGGTCCTCAAGACCACGCCTTTGGATAGTCTCATAAACTTCCTCAAACGAAACCTTACCCTGTTTCTCAGAGTTAGCAGTGATAGTCACATCGTAATCTCTGATAGGGTAGATAGGGCTGATAAAAAACGATGACCTTGCTGACATAAAACCATTCTTACCACCCCCACGAGCAAGTGTGTATAGATACTCGTCAAAGTGTGGTTCCTCGTCTACCTTCCGAAAAAGAAAAATGAACGGTGTCAAGAAAAGTTGATACTTAGCCAGAGGGAAAAAATTCTTTTCCGCAAACCGAATGAACTTATCAATCAAGTCATTATCAAAATACAAATCATCACGAGGATAGATTTTCTCCTTGATGATTTTAAACAGCAACTTCCTTTCCTTGTTGACAACAACTTCTCCATTCTCAGCCATTTTGATGTAGTCATCAACCAGCGGATGAGAAATCATAACAGATCACTTCCAGACGTAGCTTTCTCGACAGGAGAATTTTCAACATCAAAATCAAACGACCGCTCAATAGCCAAAAGCTGATTACTGGTTGTGTTGATTTCCTTGATGAGAGAATTCGCTTTTTGGAATCTTTGTTGTCCATTGTGAACAGTGATGACCAGTCCGTCTTCATGAAGTTTAGCTTTCAGCTCATAAAGCAGCCGGACAAGATAAAGATAGCGATTGACTTTTTCATACTGAATCGCATCCTTTTTTCTAGGACTGAAATAGCCAATTTTAGAAAGTAGCTGATTTTCTAATTCTTTTATATTTTTTTCCGAGTATTCTTCCATTCCCCCCCACCCCCTTTAATTTTTTGTTAAAAATTTGGACAGTCGAGTGCAGACCGCTTACCGACATCTTTGAAAATTTCCGATTTTTTTGACCGGGGGGGGTTAAGATTCGTTCACCTAACCCCACCATTCATCTTTTCGGAAATTTCTGTCATTCTTATCAAAACGATCATGCCTTTTATTATGACATGCCTTGCACAATGTTCGTAGGTTATCGATATCAAGCGCGAACTCTGGATAGAACTCTAGCTCCTTGATATGGTCAACTTCTAAATTAGTAGTCGTGACCTTGCCTTCATCCCTGCACCATACACATTCGTAATGATCTCGTTTAAGTGCTTGCCTTCTTATCGTTCTCCACTCACTGGAATTGTAAAATTGGTTTCGTTCTTCTCGAGTTGAAACTTCAATCATTGTTTAATATTCTTTGTTCATTATATCTTTCGTCAATAATTATCTTAAAGATACTTATTTTAAATTGCTGTTACTCTATATTTTCTAGCGTTCAATTAGACATATCTTATATTCTGTCTAATTCAAACAGTCGCCAAAAATCCTGACACAATAAGGATATACAGTAATCCACTAAATGAATTAGCGTTTGACTCGTTATGTCTAATTGGTTAACTACAATCCAAAATTTGACATCGCTTTGTCCTGTTGATCTTGACGAATACCTATATATCTTAAGGTAATAGCTGGTGATGAATGATTAAACAAACTCATCAACATTGCTATATCTTTTGTCTTTTTATAATAATGATATCCAAATGTCTTCCTCATTGAATGAGTTCCTATATTTTCAATACCACACTCAGATGCAGCAACTTTTAAAATCCAATCCACAGTCCTACGATCAAGTGGTTTATTTTTTCCGACTCTACTTTGAAATAAAAAATGATGATGAGGTTTATTTTGTATATACTCTCTAACCTCACGTTTGAGAGTTTTAGTCATTTTAATCTTTTTCTTCTTCCCAGTCTTTTGTTCTTTCAGTTTGATATACCAACCTTGAACATCCTTTACTCGAATTTTTAAAATGTCACCAACTCGCAAACCTGAATTGATACCAAAAAGAAATAAAATATAATTACGCTCATTCCATTCTCTCAGATAATCTTTCATAGCCTGTATATCATCTTTATCCCTGATTGGTTCTACAATATTCAAAACAAGTATCACCACCTTTCAAATAATCAAAAAAAGCCACTGGTCGTGGCATTGAATATGACAGTAGATGGAATTGAACCAGCTGGTCTAGCAGTAAAACGCACGCTTGGTAAAAGTTTCAAGGAGACCCAAACAACCTGCTAACCTGTCCTTACTGTCTAAGAGGCCGAAACCTCTGTATTTTTAGGAGTCCTCATGACTGTTCGTTACCCAATCATTGGATAATACTATTTTAGCACCTTTTTTCGTTCCAATTCTCCCAAGATTTTCCCAGATTTTTCCCAAGATTTTCCCAGAAATCACTTGTAAACCAAAAGGTTGCTTGCTTGATAGGACTCTGCAAACTCTAATAGAGCTTTGTTTAATATCCGATAATACTCACTAGATGAGTAGCCTAGTTCTGAGTAGATGCTGTAGTCTTCCCTCCTTTTCTTCCTGCAATATCGTTCGATTAGGATACGTGTATATTCCATATCGGAAAGATTGTTGATTGCTTTAGCGATTAGTTCTAAATCCTGCTGAGCTGATACTCTACGCAAGACCATGCTTTCTACCTGCTTACTTGTCTGACCACTTGATGATTTTGGTTCAAGCGAGTAGGATATTGTTATTTTGGGGGCGTATTCTTCTCCAGCAATCCGTCTCAGACGACTGTATTTTTTTAGGACTTTGATAGCTTCCTTTCTGGTTTTCTTTTCATCGATGATATCCAATAACTCTATTTGCACACGAACTCCTCCTCATGATATAATAGTTATGCGAAACCATACCATGAGGAGTCAGCTGTGCTGGCTTTTTTCATGCCCTACTCCCGAGAATAATATCAGCAGGAAAAGCAAAGTAAGTACAGATATCTTCTACATTATAAATATTCGGTACACTTTCCTCCTTCTCCCATTTAGCAATCAGGTAGCGACTATAGCCTAGTTTAGCTGCTAACTTTTCTTGTGACAACTTCCTTTCCTTACGTTTTTGCTTTAGCAAGAAAGCAAACCTACTTGCTTGTCTTGGATTTAATTTATCCTTCATCATCCACCTCAATCTTTATGACTGCCCTACCATTCGGATGGCGTTTTTGTGTAGATGCAAAAGTGTAATACTTCAACATCCTCTCGGCAATTCCTGTTTCTTTGCTGATTTCCTCAAGCGTTCCTATCGTCACGAACGTTTCACCTTGATATAATGCGTACTCATTCATGCTCCATCTCCTCGATAAGCCAGTCAAGGTTCTTTCTGGCTTTCTTCAGGTCTTCCAGACCGTTTGCACCTTGGTAGTGGCTTGGTTTGTTTATGTTGTCTGTCATGTTAAGTCCTCCTCATAAAAATCATATCATTGTCAAAACTCCAAGGATGCTGTTGAATTTCTTCTTTTCCGACAGGTATTTTATAATGATAAACCACCGCTCTAATCAGACGAAGTGGTCTGTCTAATTGGCATGCTATTTGTCTACAGCTCATGCCCATTTTTCCAAGTGTTTCTATATCGTATTTTGAAATATCCCATTTCTTTTTTCTGCGAGGCAGTCCGAGCCTGTTCGCTTTTATAATCACTGCGTCTAAACTTCGATTTAATATTTTAGCTAGCTGGTTTAAATCTTGAACTTTTTGATAATAGCGCCGTAAAATTCTTATTTCTTCATCCTGCCAATGGCGTTTTGTAAACTGACCTTTTCCTTTGTTGATTATCTCAGACTTACATCGGACAGAACTAACTGTACGACCTAAAAAATCAGCGACCTCTTCAACCGTACTTTCATTATCGTTGTGGGCTAGTAAAATATAATCAACCTCATCTTCTGTCCATCTACGTCCTGCCATAATGTTTATACGCTCCATGTAAATAATAAGTGCCATCTTTACGCTTGTTTACGTAATACGTATATTGCCCATCTGGACTAGCGTAGGAAATCTGCTTCTCTCCTGCCCAGATACCATTGTCACGCATCATATGGCAATTCTCCATAATCCATTCTACGTCAGGCATCTAGTAACTCCTTGTTTTCGTAGATGTTGCCA
>NZ_VMMT01000057.1:0-65484 GCF_013277355.1 Streptococcus sp. 1343 | reverse complement strand
CCAAGGCTACTTGATAGAAGTATTGACCTTTGGTCTTCACGTTTTCGCCTAGTGGAGATAGGGCTGGGTTTTTAGCGTCGCCGTTATCTGACCATGGAGCCTTGTCAGATGCCTTAAGCAAGAGACGAGTCAACATGCCATCACCTGCGAATAGTTCGTATGGAATCACATGGTTAACACCAGCTGTGAATGGACCGTCACCCTTGGCTTGTTCTAGGTAGGCTGCTGGAACATCGATACTGTCTTTGATGTTGTTTTTAACTGCAGATTTGACATCGCTTCTTGTTACAAGACCGTTCAAGGTAATATTGACTTTACGTTCCTTGACAACCTTATTCAAATTTGGTTTATCACCGGCTGCTTCATAGACAGTCAGGGTAGCTTCATAGGTATTTGTACCATTAGTACGAAGTGTATCTAATAAATCCTGATCTTGCTTACCTGTAGTGTTACCATTCAAAGATACTTGATAGTAATACTTGCCATCAGGTAAATTTTTCACTGGTGGAATTTTTTCATTTTTATCCTTACCATTATCTGACCATGGAGCCTTGTCAGATGCTTTGAGCAAGAGACGAGTCAACATACCATCGCCTGCGAAAAGTTCATATTTAAGCGGTTTGTTTACACCAGCCAAGAAAGGACCGGAAACTTTGGCTTGTTCTAGGTAGCCCGCTGGGACATCGATACTGTCTTTAACATCCTCATCGACAGCTTTTTTAATATCTTCTGGACTTGCTTGTTTCCCATCCACATCAGCTGTATCTACAGCTTCTTTTAAGACATCTGCTAGCTCTGAATTTTCTTGAGCTTCTTCACCTTTTTCAAAAAGTGTATCCAGACGAGAAGGGCTTGTTTCCTCGCTCACTTCAGTTCCTTCTGTAAGTGTAGAAAGTGAATTCGTATTTCCAGCAACGACCTCAGGTTTCGCTTGAGCAAGAACAGTATCTCCCTGAGTTTCTGCTAAGTCACCCTCTTTCGTTCCCGATGTCTCTTCAGGTACAACTTGAGCAGGGGCCGGATTGACCCCATCGGCACGTACAGAACTTGGCTGACCAACTAGGACAAAGAAGCCACTAGCCACAACAACTGAGGCAACACCGACACTGAGACGGCGAATAGACCAACGAGTATATCTTTGATTTGGATTGAATTTCATAGGGTTCTCCTTAGAGTTTTTCTTTATTTGATGACTCTAGTATAATATCCTAAAATTAAAAAGGACTAAGAAAAAGTTAAAATTTTTCTTAAATCCCTCTTATAAAATACTTATATCAATTAAATCCATAAACAGATTTGGTGATTTGATAGACGACATTGGACAGTTTGCGAGCTGGCAAGACTGAATGTTTGGTCAAACGGCTAAGCATGGTCTTACGGATAGCCTGAAAAACCTCTGGATTTTCCTGCTGAATATAGGTCCACAGCTCCCGTTTTTTTGCCAAATGCTCTGCTGTACCTGCTCGATTGAGCAGGGCACTGGAAATCACCGTCGTAATCTCGATATGATTCAGCAGATATTCTCGCATTTTGGGGTGGCTCACTTGGGATAAATCAAGCTGGTCTACCAAGAGTCGATTGACTTTAAGTTGCTGGTCAATGCGCTTAATCATCACTTGCTCATTGACAGACTGGTCCTCACGCCCAATCAAATAACGATAGAAATCGACAGGCAGATAGTACATGGTCTTGACCTGCTGAAGAGGGGTAAAGACAAAGAGATTATCGACATAAAAAGTATGCTCAGGCAGTTGGAACTGGCTAGCACGCAACAAATCTGTCCGATAAATCAGCGAGTGCATCATGATATACTGGCCTTTGGAGAAATTTCCGACCTGGTCCCAGCCAAAAATCTGCCGAACAGGCAAGACTGACTCGTAGCTCATACTCTTCTTACGAGACTGACCTTCCTTTTCGTAAACAAAATTAGTCACAAAGGCGTCAACCTCTTGACCCTTACTCTCAAGTTCCTGCAAGGTTTCAAGAGTTTTCAAGTAGGCACGAGGATCCACCCAGTCATCACTGTCAACTACTTTAAAATAGCGCCCAGAAGCCTCTACCAAGCCACGATTGACCGCACCACCATGGCCCTTATTTTCCTGATAAATGGCTCTAACGATGTTAGGATACTTGTCGGCTAAACGCTCAGCGATTTCCTGAGTCTGGTCCTGAGACCCATCATTGATAATCAAAATCTCAACTTGCTCACCACCAATCACTAGCGACTCCACACAGTAATGAAGATAGGCTGCAGCATTATAGCTAGGAATGGCGATAGACAATAACTTCATAATCTACTCCTTTAGGGGACTGATTTTTCTTATACTCTTCGAAAATCAAAGAGCAAACTAGGAAACTGACAAAGTCAGCTCAAAACACTGTTTTGAGGTTGTAGATAAGACTGACGAAGTCAGTTACCTATACCTACGGCAAGGTGACGTTGACGTGGTTTAAATTTGACTTTCGAAGAGTATTACTCTCTCTTGTCACTGCTTTCTATTCTACCATAAAGTCCAGCCTTTGAAGAACTTTTACTAGAATACAAGGCTTCTGTCTCTATTTATCATCTTAAGCATCAAAAAAGAGGGAAGCTCCCTCTTTTACAAATTCAATGCTGCTAGGGTATCCAAATACTGGTTGTTGATGACCGCCAAAATATAGGTATCTGCCTTCAAGAGGTCATCTGGTCCAAATTCAACATCCAATGGGGAATTTTCCTGCTCTCGGAAGCCCAAAATATTCAGATTATATTTGTCACGGAGGTCTAATTTACTCAGACTTTGACCTGCCCAAGACTGAGGAATTTTCATCTCCACAATAGAGACATTTTTATCCAACTGAAAGACACCAACACTATTATGGAAAAGAATGGTATGTGCTAGAGACTGCCCCATTTCATACTCTGGCGAGACAACCGAGTCAGCTCCAATCTTTTCTAGCACTTTCTTAGCAGTCTGACTTTTGACCTTAGCAATAACAGTCGGTACCCCCAAACTCTTACAGTGCATAACCGCAAGCACACTAGACTCCAGATTTCCACCTGTCGCGACGACAACGGTATCGCAGGTATCAATCCCTGCTGATCTCAATAATTCTTCATCTGTGATGTCACCAATCACTCCACGCGCCAAAACTGGCTCAAACTGATTGATGCGCTCTGCGTGGTCATCAATAGCGATAATATTCATATCCTGCTTGGCTAGGGCAGCTAGGACACTGCTCCCAAAAATTCCCAATCCTAAAATTCCAATCGTACGATCTGACATTCTCTTTCCTTTCTTAACCAATACTAATATCTGCTTTCATATAGTGAATCATATCTTTCTTTTCTGGATGGTAATCTGCCAAGCTAACAAACAAGGTCAAGGGACCAATTCGTCCCATAAACATAAGTGGCATGATAACACTGAGAGCCAATTTCCCAAGATCAGAAGTCAAATTTGCCGTTACACCAACTGTACTAAGAGCTGAAATGGTTTCAAATATGAGGTGGATAAAGGGAGGATTGCCTTTGGCTGTCATCCCTAGTAGAATCAATCCTACCAAGAAGCTCATCAAAAAGATAATAAAGACACTAAAGGATTTTTGAACCGTTCGCGGCGCAATCGTTCGTCTCGCAACATTGGCATGAGGCAAGCCCAAAAGCTCACTTCGCGCAAAGACCAAGAGGACAAAAAATGTCGTAATCTTGAGCCCCCCAGCCGTTCCCCCAGGTGCCCCACCTAGAAACATCTGTAAGATATAAATCAAAAGAGTCACAGGATGAGCCTGAGTATAATCTATCGTAGAAAAGCCTGCTGTTCGCATCGTCACTGTTTGAAAAAAGCTAACTAAAACCTTATCGGCAACAGGGAGATTGCCAATCGTTCCAGCATTGTTCCACTCAAGAAAGAGAGTAGTTGCCGTTCCAAATAACAACAAACCTAGAGTCAATAATAGTACAAGCTTCGTATGAAAGTGCAGGCGCCCTTTTTTCTTTCTTCCTACATGACCAGCCAAATCAAACCAGACCATAAAGCCAAAACCACCTGTAATAATTAAGCCTGCAATCACCAGATTGACCAGTAAATCGGTCTGAAAAGCAAATAAACTGGTGCTCCCCAAATTATCAAAACCTGCATTACAGAAGGCGGATATAGCTAGAAAAATGGAACTAAAAAGACCGCGCCCCCAGCCAAGTTGTGGAACAAAACGAAAACTGAGGAATAGAGCTCCCAAACCCTCAACTAGAAAAGTTGTGAGAAAAATAGAATGGACAAACTTTCTCAAAGATCGAGTTTCTCCATAACTAAAACTATCCTGAATAGTTGCACGGCTACGAAGACTAAGCTTTTGCTTGCTCTGGATATAGAAAACCCCAATAAAGGTCATGAGCCCTAGACCACCGATCTGAATCAAGAGCAAACAGATTATTTGACCCCAGATATTATATGTGTGAGCTACTGGAAGGGTTGAAAGACCTGTCACACAGACTGCAGAGACAGCAGTGAAAAGATGATCAAAATAAGTCGCTCGTGAGCTTTCAACTTGGACAAAGGGCAAGCTCAAAAGAAGAGAGCCTAGTAAAATGACCAAGGCAAAACTCAAAAAAATACGACGGGCTGGCGATAAACGAGATAAGCCTAGCTCTATTTTTTCCTTAGATAATTTGAATAACATGTTTCCATTGTACCATAAAACAGAAGAAATATCTCAAATAGGAATGGACAAAACATCGCGTACGCTTATCCTAAAAAAGAGGTTATCCAAACTCGTCCATTTCTAGAAACGTCTAAAAACTACCGACTTCCTATTTTATTCGGCAAAAAATAATCATCAATCAAGCTTTTAAAGTTCTCCTTCACTAAGATAAGAAACTGCCGAGAAAAGCGACTAAAGTTGCACAACACTTGCTAAACTCAGTTCTAACGCCTTCTCAAAAGCTTCCGATCCCCAGTCACGACTATCGTACTGGTCCAAGTCTGCTAAGGAATCAGCTGTGAACAACAATTCTCCCCAGAGAACCCCACGCAGTTGGGCTACTGCCACAAGCGCAGAACACTCCATCTCCACAACAGCACAGCCCTCTTCCTTACGATAAGCCACCTTTTCAGCCGTTTCTCGGTAAAAACCGTCTGTCGTCCAGGTCATGACTTCTTCATAGGGAATCCCTCTGACTTCCAAAACTTGCTCAATGGCAGCAATAGCCTCTGGCTGAATTTCCATATAACGGGAAGGTCCCACATAGTGATAACTAGCTCCTTCATCTCGTAGAGCACGAACAGGGACTAGAAAGGCATTTTCCTCTATATCGGCTAGCACACCACAGGTACCTGTGGAAATAATCTGCTCCACACCATAGCCAATCAACCAATCCATAAACTGGGATGCTGGAGCTGAACCGACAGGAGCCTGAGCCAGACAGACCTCCTCACCCTTGTAGTTGATGACGTATACTGGGTAATTCTTGGTGGCAGAAACAAATTCGCCGACACAGTTGGCTCCTACTTCCCTCGCATAGCGGTCAATCTCCTCACCTAAGAAAGCATAGACACACTTCTTTGGCAACTGTAAATCCAACCCCTCGTGATTGGGCATGATAACCGCCTGAGGATTATCATCAAACTCTAAAATGGGAATCGCATGTTTCTGAATCATAACCCACCTCCTCTAATTTTGTACTATTGTACCAAAAACTGACAAAGTGTCAAGGAGGAAGCTGATGAACTGAGGAAAAGCTAATACTAGAATAAAAACCACTTTCTACAATTGATGCTCTGATTTTCATCACATCCTGTCTATCGAGCTAAGCAAATACGAGTCACAATTCCATCTGAGTCTGTGATTTCCAATTGGCTCGATGTCATCCATTTGATTGGTGCGTCAACTTCTTGTGCTCGTTGGGCAATCGTTAACAGTTCTTCTTTATGTGCGACTTCGATGACATAGTAGGCTAAACCTGGTAAGCCTTGCTTACGCGAATCCAGACCTTTTCCTCCCCATTCGTTAACTGCTAAATGATGATGGTAATCTCCAGCCGCAATCCAACTAGCGCTAGGCACACTGAATTTATCCTCTAGCCCTAACACCTTTTGATAAAACTGGCTGGACTTTCGACTATCCTTGACGGAAAGATGAATATGCCCCATTCTCGTACCTTCTGTCAAGATAAAGGGCTCTACTCTTTCCCCCAACTCATAAATGTCCTGCGCCGCAAGAGCCTCCGTCACTCCGATAATGCGTCCATCTTCTCGAATATCCCATGTGGAAACCGGCTTATCTCGATAGAGTTCAATGCCATTTCCCTCCAAATCTTCCAAGTAAATAGCTTCACTGTAACCATGGTCTGCACCGCCGACAAGAGGAATCTGTAAATCTGTCAGGTGTTTCAAGACATCAGCCAAAGCCTTGCGTGTGGGTAAGAGAATGGCCAAATGGTAAAGACCATAATGTTCCCTCACTTCTCCGCTCTCTTGTGCTTGAATCAGCTGTACCAAGACTTTTCCACCAAGGCCTAGAATGGACTCTGTCTCAGTTTGAGATAAGATTTCTAAACCAATAACTTGCTGATAAAAGGCTGTTTGACTGGCCAAATCCTTTACATTTAAAACTGTCTCTGCCAAATAAATGTGACTCTTGTATTCATAGGTCATAAATGGTCCTCTTTTCTCGTTGTAATTATTACAACTATTGTATAATTTCCATCAAGAAAGTCAAGCCAGATAACTCAAAAATAACACCATTTCAGGATAATATAAAGTAAATCATTTCATAATAAAACGCATATTATCAAACTTTTCATCACCTGACAATATGCGTTATTTTAATTTTAAAGACTTTTTGACCAGCTTTTTTATTTCACAACAAGTTCATAACGTGTCTTACTGGTGAAGGTTTGACCAGCTTTAAGGATGACTTGGTCTTTGAGGTCGCTGTGAATGGCATCTGGTAAAGCTTGCGCTTCAAGGGCAATCCCATTGTGCTGCACCATTGGCTGACCAGCCACAAGTACACTCTCATCCACAAAGTTTGCTGTGTAGACTACAAAGCAAGGAGCCACTGTTTTGAAGAGTAGGAAACGACCTGAGTTTTGGTCATAAAGGAAACCAGCATTGTCATGACCTGCAGGAAGGGCAAATGGATGGTCCAAACCAGACACCAGCTGAATTTGCTCATCTTCTTCTGCAAAAATATCCTTCAACAAAGCACCATTGTAGATGTGTTTAACCACATCACGATTAGCATCTGGAGTTTTGGCCGGAACACCGTCGGGAGCGATTGGGTAAATACCCTCTGTGTTTAGTTGGAAGACATGACGGTCAATTGTCTGCGTAAAATCACCAGACAAATTGAAGTAGCTATGATTGGTTGGATTAACCAGCGTATCCTGATCGGTTGTTACCTTGTAGCTGATTTCATAGGCACCAGTTTCTTCCAAGTGATAACTGATCCAGATTTTGAGATTTCCAGGAAATCCTCCTGTCCCATCTGTACGCTCTGTGTAGAGGGTCAAGCCATGGTCGCTCACTTCAACCAATTCAAACAAACTCGAATCCCAACTAGTTGAACCACTGTGGTTACAGTTGCTAGCATTGTTGACTTCAAGGTTATAGGTCTTGCCATTAAGCTCAAAGGTCGCGCCAGCAATACGACCTGCCACAGGACCTACGCTAGCTCCATGCTTGGGGCTATTACCTACATAGCTATCAAAGTCATCAAATCCCAAAATAACGTTGGCAAAATTTCCAGCCTTATCAGGTGTGACATAACTCAAGATAGTCGCACCATAAGTCATGACTTCAAGCTGGTAGCCACCGTCCGTCTCAAAACGATAGGCCAAGACATCCTTGCCCTCAACATTTCCAAACACACGCTCTGTGTATGCTTTCATTCTGTTCTCCTTTTACTATTTCTCTCAAGCAAACAAACCATAGAAAGCCTACTGACAATCTATGGTTTATCTGATAATTTACAAATCCTCTTGTCAAGAATCTATAAACGCAGTATTACTTTTGATATTCGTGGATGATAACACCTTGTACCACACGGTTTACGGTACCTGTAGGAGACGGTGTATCTGGTTTATTTTCTACCTTGAGTGAAGTCAATAGAGCAAAGAGTTGAGCATATACGATGTATGGGAAGACACGGTAAATATCATTCAAGACACCGCCACAACCAAGGGCCACTTCTTTGACATTTTCAAGACCAAAGGCTTGATCACTCAAAAGCACAACACGACGAGCAATCTGGTCACCAGCAACTTCACGAACCAAGTCTAAGTCGTACTTGCGAGTGTAGTCTGTCGTTGTACCAAAGACCAAGACAACTGTATCTTCGTTGATAAGTGATTTTGGACCGTGACGGAAGCCAACTGGACTTTCATACATAGTCGCAACTTGACCAGCTGTTAATTCCAAAATCTTGAGCTGAGCTTCATGAGCAAGCCCAAAGAAAGGACCAGCGCCTAGGTAGATGACACGCTTAAAGTCTAGGTCAACAAGCTCTTTGACATCTTCTGCATTGTCTAGAACTTTACGGGCAAGACTAGATACAACTTCAAAACGTTCAGACTTAACAGCAAATTCTGTAGGATCAAAGACCAAGAGAGCTGTCAACATCATAGACGTAAAGCTAGAAGTCATGGCAAATCCAGCGTCATTAGAAGCAGTTGGTTGCAAAAGCAAAAGATTGCGATCATCTCCATGAGCTTGAAGAGCCAATTTACCATCTACTGCACAAGTAATCGTCACTTGGTAAAGCTCATCCACCAAGGCTTTGGCCAATTCAACAGTCGCCACACTTTCAGGCGAGTTCCCACTGCGAGCAAAGGATACAAGGACAGTCGCCACATCTTTTTTCAAATAAGTTTCTGGATTGGCAACAATATCTGTGGTCGCAATGGTATTGAAATTCCATTTGCGTTCGTCATAGACTTCCTTAAAGTAAGGCACCAAGGTGTCTCCCACATAAGCAGAAGTCCCAGCACCTGTCAAGATGACCTTGATATAGTCATGTTTATCAGCAATTCCTTGTAGGAAGGCTGCAATTTCTTCACGTTTTTCTTGATAAGATTCAAAAGCTTCTTTCCATACATCAGGCTGTTGGTAGATTTCACGTGTCGTGATTTCTGCACCCAATTCGAGTAAGTCTTCTTTTGTATAATGTAGCATTGAGTTCCTCTTTTTCTATCAAATATGGGAATGGGAGTAAGCCCCATTCCCATGTATATTCTATATAGAATGCTCTAACGATTTTCACGTTGTCACATCTTATTCATCTTCGTCATCATCGAAGCCAGCTAACAGGTCATTAACTTTCACAATGCTTTCTGCAGCACGGCTCTTGTAGTCCGCATCTGCGCCTGTCAGGCTCGCATTGATAAATTCAATCACCATTGGAAGATTCATCCCTGCATAAAGTTCTATGTCACGACCTTCCATGATCAAACGACTGACCACGTTACAAGGTGTTCCACCGAGAAGATCCGCAAAGACTAGGAAATCATCCAACCCTTCAATAGCTGCTTCAAATTTTGCAGTAAAGTCTTCTGGGCCATCTTCTGGAAGAAGAGCTACTGTGTAAATGTTGTCTTGTGGGCCCATAATCATTTCTGTGCTACCTTTAAGCTCCTCACAGAAGCGACCATGGCTCACCAAAATTAATGATTTGGTCATAAGGAATTACATTCCAAATGCAAAGTGACCAAGGGCAGAAAGAGCCAAAGCAAGTACGATAATAATACCGATAGCTTTAGTAGAGTTCATACCTTTCTTACCAAGCAACCAGAAGATAAAGGCAGTAAAGATTGCTGGAAGCAAACGTGGGAAGATTTGGTTCAAGATGTCTTGGAAATCAATCATCTTTTCACCGATTGGCAACTTGTAAGAAATTTCAAAGTTAATCACTGTTGCTACAAGAGCACCCATCATGAAGACACCAAGTACAGATGCAGCGTCAATCAAAGCTGTCAAGGTACTTTGCATATTGTTGATAAGGTTAACCCCTTCTTTGTAAGCAAATTCCAACTGTTTCCAACGGAAGATGTCATACGCTACTGCAACTGCAATCCAAAGGAAGATCCCCCAAGGTTGGCCAGCGATAGCCATAGTTGCTGCGACTGACCCCATGATAGCAGGTACAAGTGAACCAAAGATTGTATCCCCAAGAGGAGCGAATGGTCCCATCAAACCTGTCTTGATACCGTTAACGGCGTCTTTTGAACCTACACCATCTTTTTCTTCCATGGCAAGGTCAAAACCAGCGATAATGGTATGGAAGAATGGCGAAGTATTGAAGAATTGAGTATGAACTTTCATCATTTCTTTCAATTCAGGAGTTCCATCACCATACATTTTACGCAACTGAGGCAAGATCATGTAAAGGTAACCAGAAGCTTGCATACGTTCGTAGTTCCAACCTAATTGGAAAGTAAACAAGCTACGTTTGTTGATTTGATTAAAATCTTCTTTTGTAAGTTTGTAATTAGAATTCGTCATCTTCGATTTCCCCACTTTCTGATGGTGTAGAAGGTGCTGCTACAGCTACTTTTTGGCTATTTTTGAAGTGAAGCACTGCAAGGAAAATACCTACGATAGAAATACCAATCATAGACAAACCTTTGAAGTTGTTCACGAAACCAATTTTTTCAGCAACTTCAGCAGGAAGAGTACCTACGATACCAGCAACAGCGCCACCAAGACCTGTTACATATGAGTAAAGAACAGTCAACATAGCTGTCAAACCAAATCCCATAGCAAGGTAGTGAAGGTTACGTTTAACTGGAAGGTAACGAAGCAAGATTGCAAATCCAAGACCTGGAAGCATACGTCCTGCGAGTGTCAAGCCATCTGCAACCCATTTGTAGGCTTCAACGAAGTCTACTACTGATTGTACAAAAGCACCACCAAAAGCAAGGGCAAAGAAGACTGGAAGGGCACGAGATAGAGCCCACGGAATCGCACCAAGCAAGTAGTTGCGTTCAATACCTTTATAGTCAAAGCGTTCGATTGCAGCATCCACACGGTGAGCGAAGAAGGTAGTAGTCATACGACCAAGAACGTCGAAGTAAGTCAAGAGAGCTGCTACTGGTACAGCGATTGTAGTAATTGCAAGCGGTGCATCAATTCCTTGTGAAACAGAGAAGGCTGTCGCAAGAACCGCACCAGAAGTTGCGTCGATACGAGAAGCACCACCGAAGGTACCAACCCCAAGAACGAACAGTTGCAAGTTACCACCGATAAGTAAACCAGTAGTCACATCTCCCATGATTAAACCAGTAATGAAACCAGCAAATACAGGGGAACCTGCAGATGAAACGATCGTCAACTCATCACAGATTTGATAAGCTGAGTACAAAGTGAGAAGTAAAATTTGCCACCATTGTATCATAACAATGACCTCCTAAAAAATTTTTTCCTATTTTAATAAGCTCAAAAAGTCTGAAATTGGATCATTTGGAACCATCTGAGCAGTAAGTTTAACACCTTTTTCTGCCAGTTTGTGGAAGTCTTCCACATCCTTGTCTACTACGTTGATAGAACGTGTAATAGAACGAGTTTCTGGTGTTTGAGACATATTCCCAACATTAAGGGTTTCAAGTGGTACACCTGCTTCTACCAAACCAAGGAAGCGGTCTGGTTTACGAGCCACGATAAAGAGACGTTGGCTATCGTATTTGCCAGCAAGAATATTGGCTGCAGCTTTCTCAACTGGTAAAATACTCAATTTCACACCTGGTGGTGTCGCAAGTTTCAAACCACTCTTTTCAATATCGTTGTTGACAACTTCGTCGTCTACAACCATAATGCGTGAAACATTTAGTTTTCCAGCCCAAAGATTGGCTACTTGTCCGTGGATCAAACGTCCATCAATACGGCATCCTACAATTGTCATAAGTTTTCCCCCTTTATGTGTTTTAGTGTAGGTTTACGAGTTAAATAAATCTCTTCTTTATATTGGCCCTCTGTTTCAAAGATGATGATACGATTGGCACCTTCCTTGAGATAGCTATGAGGGATATAAAGTGAGAGAGTCGGGCCGACGTTCCAAAAACGTCCTAGATTCTGCCCATTGACAAAGGCAACTCCCTTACCAAACTCAGACAAGTCTAGGTAAGTATCCTTTGGCTCTTGAACTGTAAAGTCATAAGCGTAAAAGGCTGGTTGTCCTTCTGTCCATCCTTTTGAAAAATCAATTTTCTCAGGATTATCTAGTGGAAGTGGATAGTGTTTCCAGTTTAGTAAGAAGTGCAAATCCTTACAAACCCCTGTCCGAATTCCCTTACGTTGCGTATCTGCTAAGAACTTATGTCCATAGTTGACACGCCCCATATTTTCTATCAATATGTCAATCCTAGATAACGCTTTCTTTTCGCCTTGATAAAAAATATCTTCCCCAATCTCTGTCTGATATTGGGTTTTAATCCACTGACCATCGACATAAAGCTGAGCCCTATCTCGACCATCAATGATACGAAGTCTTTCTTCTTCTGCATCCCAGTTTGTTTCTGTTCGATAGAGTAGGTAGCCATAGCTTTGTCCCAACTCCTCCATCTTTTTAGGATAGAGACTTTCTATCGGACTTGACAAGCTATCTAAGGTTTCAAACAAGGAAACTTTTTCAACTAGTGGAATAGCATCCAACTCCATACTCTCTTTGTAGAGTGGTTCCAACTGCGGATACTCTGGAAAATGTGTTGCCATCATCTTCTTGACCGCCAGATATTTAGCAGTTGGATTTCCTTCTTCATCCAGCAGGGCATCGTAATCATAAGATGTAACTTGTGGCAGGTCCAAGGTCCCTCGAGCCGAACAACCATTCATGAAGCCAAAGTTTGTACCACCGTGGAACATGTAAAGATTGATAGAACCTTGCTCCAAAACCTCTCGAACTGCATCTGCCAATTCTTTTGGATCCCGTGTGATAATCGGTTCTTTCCAACGATTGAACCAGCCATCCCAGAACTCCATACACATGAGCGGCCATTTCTTACCATGCTCATCAAAGAATTCCTGCATCTGTGAAAAGTTGTAAGGTGCCTTAGAACCAAAATTTCCTGTCACAAAGAGGTCATCTTCAATCAAGGTTCCAGCTTTCAGAGTAGCTCGCCATGGACCATCTGATGTAAAGAGGGGACAGGTTACGCCACGCTCTTCCATCAACTGTCGAATTGCTCTCAGATAAGCCTTATCTTCTCCGTAAGAACCATACTCATTTTCAACCTGCATCATGAGGATATTGCCACCATTGTCCAACAAATGTGGAACCAATCGTGACAAGAGCTGATCATAGTAGCGACCGACAGCTTCAATATAGACAGGATCTGAGGAACGAAGCCTCATATCTTTGGTTAAAAGCCAAGCTGGTAAACCACCGAATTCCCACTCCGCACAGATGAAGGGAGAGGGACGAACGATAGCGTAAAGACCCAAATCTTGTGCCGTTTGGAGAAATCGCTCCAAATCCAGATCACCTTCAAAATGAAACTCACCTTCACGAGGCTCGTGTAAATTCCAAGCCACATAAGTCTCTACCGTATTAAAACCAAGAGCCTTCAAGTTATAGAGCGAATGATACCAATCCTCTGGAGGAACCCTAAAATAATGAATGGCACCAGATAAAATCTTAAATGATTTTCCATCGAGATAGAAATCATCTCGTATCTCAAATCGTGTCATAAAACTACCTTCTGACTGCGAAAGTTTGCGCTTTCATTTGTTGTTATAGTCATTATAAACCAATCTGTTTGAATTGTCAATAGAAATTGTAGGGATATTTACTGCAATTTTACTATTATACACCCGTTCAATTAATTTCAAACATTTTCAGACCCATTTCAAACGCTCTTTAAATTCGGAATAGAGAACCTAAAATAATTTTGTATAGAATACATTTATAAAATACGAGCAATCCCTATATCGCTTAATTTTTCAAACTATTATTCTAATTTTTTATTCAAAAGACTACTATTTTTTTCGCTTTTATGGTAAAATTTTCTATGGAGAAGGAAAATAGAGGTAAAAATATGGCAATTCCCAAATATCAATACATAAAAGACGAATTAAAAAATAAAATCATCTCTGGGCAGTTTAGCAGTGGAGATAAATTTTACACTGAAGCAGAACTCATTTCAATGTACGATGTCAGCTCTATCACAGTTGTTCGCGCCTTAAACGACCTTGCCAAAGATGGCTATATTGTCCGCCAACAAGGAAAAGGAACCTTCGTTTCACGTGCACGCAAACACAAGCTTGTAGAGTTTTCAGATATTGAACTCTTCAATGCTAAAGATGATAAGGTAACTGTTCTTTCAATTGAACGCGGAAACAAGCTTGTTTACTTGGAAAAATTGGGTCTACGCGGCGATCAATTCTACTACAAGATTGAACGTATCCGCGAATCAAACGGTGTCGTTTATATCTACCATACATCCTACATCCCAGAACAATATATCAACGCAAATTATCCAAACCTTGAATACTATAGTTCTATCTATAATCGTTTCAAGTTAGACTACCACATTCACATGAATGATGAACACTTTGAAGAAATCAACGAAATAGTCTTTCCAACTCCAGAACATGCGGCTTCAGTCCTCGGAGTCGATGAACAATTCCCTACTGTCCTACAAACTAAAATCACCAAACTCGAATCAACTGGCCAAGTTTTAGAATACAGTGAAACTTACAAACGATCTGATTACTACAAGATTAAATTTATCTCATGTGACCGTGATCACTAAGAAGAAAACCTGAGCTAATCGCTTGGGCTTTTTCTATGCTTATTATACTACACCAAAAAGGTAGCGCTTACCTATTTTTGGAAAATTCTATAATTTGTGGAATATTTTATAGAAATAGAACCAAAAATTATACTAGATATATATACGTATTTTTTCCGACCAATCTGAAATCTTAAGTTTAAATTTTATATTTTTTTATACTTATTATAGTTTTTTGTCATCTCCTCTTGACTCTCGTTAATATAAGAAATAAAATAAAGGCGTTGATTTATATAATCGCTATCAATATAACAATGCAATCAGGAGGTTTTGCAATGAAACATGAAAAACAACAGCGTTTTTCTATTCGTAAATACGCTGTAGGAACAGCTTCTGTTCTAATTGGATTTGCCTTCCAAGCACATACTGTTGCAGCCGATGGAGTTACTCCTACTACTACAGAAAACCAACCGACCATCCATACGGTTTCTGATTCCCCTCAATCATCCGAAAATCGGACTGAGGAAACACCTAAAGCAGAGCTTCAACCAGAAACTCTAAAAACTGTAGAAACAGAAACTCCAGCTACTGATAAGGTAGCTAGTCTTCCAAAAACAGAAGAAAAACCACAAGAGGAAGTTAGTTCAACTCCTAGTGATAAAGCAGAAGTGGTAACTCCAACTTCTGCTGAAAAAGAAACTGCTAATAAAAAGGCAGAAGAAGCTAGCCCTAAAAAGAAAGAAGCGAAAGAGGTTGATTCTAAAGAGTCAAATACAGACAAGACTGACAAGGATAAACCAGCTGAAAAAGATGAAGCGAAAGCAGAGGCTGACAAACCGGAAACAGAGGCAGGAAAGGAACGTGCTGCAACTGTAAATGAAAAACTAGCGAAAAAGAAAATTGTTTCTATTGATGCTGGACGTAAATATTTCTCACCAGAACAGCTCAAGGAAATCATCGATAAAGCGAAACATTATGGCTACACTGATTTACACCTATTAGTCGGAAATGATGGACTCCGTTTCATGTTGGACGATATGAGCATCACAGCTAACGGCAAGACCTATGCCAGTGACGATGTCAAACGCGCCATTGAAAAAGGTACAAATGATTATTACAACGATCCAAACGGCAATCACTTAACAGAAAGTCAAATGACAGATCTGATTAACTATGCCAAAGATAAAGGTATCGGTCTCATTCCGACAGTAAATAGTCCTGGACACATGGATGCGATTCTCAATGCCATGAAAGAATTGGGAATCCAAAACCCTAACTTTAGCTATTTTGGGAAGAAATCAGCCCGTACTGTCGATCTTGACAACGAACAAGCTGTCGCTTTTACAAAAGCCCTTATCGACAAGTATGCTGCTTATTTCGCGAAAAAGACTGAAATCTTCAACATCGGACTTGATGAATATGCCAATGATGCGACAGATGCTAAAGGTTGGAGTGTGCTTCAAGCTGATAAATACTAT
Source organism: Streptococcus sp. 1343 (assembly GCF_013277355.1). NCBI lineage: Bacteria > Bacillati > Bacillota > Bacilli > Lactobacillales > Streptococcaceae > Streptococcus > Streptococcus sp. 1343. Next base: position 49,305 of record NZ_VMMT01000057.1, on the reverse strand, counting down.
CCAAACGAAGGCTACCCTGTAAAAGGCTATGAAAAATTTATTGCCTACGCCAATGACCTCGCTCGTATTGTAAAATCGCACGGTCTCAAACCAATGGCTTTTAACGACGGTATCTACTACAATAGCGACACAAGCTTTGGTAGTTTTGACAAAGACATCATCGTTTCTATGTGGACTGGTGGTTGGGGAGGCTACGATGTCGCTTCTTCTAAACTACTAGCTGAAAAAGGTCACCAAATCCTTAATACCAATGATGCTTGGTACTACGTTCTTGGACGAAACGCTGATGGCCAAGGCTGGTACAATCTCGATCAGGGGCTCAATGGTATTAAAAACACACCAATCACTTCTGTACCAAAAACAGAAGGAGCTGATATCCCAATCATCGGTGGTATGGTAGCTGCTTGGGCTGACACTCCATCTGCACGTTATTCACCATCACGCCTCTTCAAACTCATGCGTCATTTTGCAAATGCCAACGCTGAATACTTCGCAGCTGATTATGAATCTGCAGAGCAAACACTTAACGAGGTACCAAAAGACCTGAACCGTTATACTGCAGAAAGCGTCGCGGCCGTAAAAGAAGCTGAAAAAGCTATTCGCTCTCTCGATAGCAACCTTAGCCGTACCCAACAAGATACGATTGATCAAGCCATTGCTAGACTTCAAGAAACTGTCAACAACTTGACCCTCACGCCTGAAGCTCAAAAAGAAGAAGAAGCTAAACGTGAGGTTGAAAAACTTGCCAAAAACAAGGTAATCTCAATCGATGCTGGACGCAAATACTTTACTCTGGACCAGCTCAAACGCATCGTAGACAAGGCCAGTGAGCTCGGATATTCTGATGTTCATCTCCTTCTAGGAAATGACGGACTTCGCTTTCTACTCGATGATATGACCATTACTGCCAACGGAAAAACCTATGCTAGTGATGACGTTAAAAAAGCTATTATCGAAGGAACTAAAGCTTACTACGACGATCCAAACGGTACTGCACTAACACAGGCAGAAGTGACAGAGCTAATTGAATACGCTAAATCTAAGGACATCGGTCTCATCCCAGCTATTAACAGTCCAGGTCACATGGATGCTATGCTGGTTGCCATGGAAAAATTAGGTATTAAAAATCCTCAAGCCCACTTTGATAAAGTTTCAAAAACAACTATGGACTTGAAAAACGAAGAAGCGATGAACTTTGTAAAAGCCCTCATCGGTAAATACATGGACTTCTTTGCAGGTAAAACAAAGATTTTCAACTTTGGTACTGACGAATACGCCAACGATGCGACTAGTGCCCAAGGCTGGTACTACCTCAAGTGGTATCAACTCTATGGCAAATTTGCCGAATATGCCAACACCCTCGCAGCTATGGCCAAAGAAAGAGGGCTTCAACCAATGGCCTTCAACGATGGCTTCTACTATGAAGACAAGGACGATGTTCAGTTTGACAAAGATGTCTTGATTTCTTACTGGTCTAAAGGCTGGTGGGGATATAACCTCGCATCACCTCAATACCTAGCAAGCAAAGGCTATAAATTCTTGAATACCAACGGTGACTGGTATTATGTTATAGGCAATCACAAACAAGATGAAGCTTACCCTCTTTCAAAAGCAGTTGAAAATTCTGGTAAAGTTCCATTCAATCAACTAGCTTCTACCAAATATCCTGAAGTAGATCTTCCAACAGTCGGAAGTATGCTTTCAATCTGGGCAGATAGACCAAGCGCTGAGTACAAGGAAGAGGAAATCTTTGAACTCATGACTGCCTTTGCAGACCACAACAAAGACTACTTCCGTGCTAATTATAATGCTCTCCGCGAAGAATTAGCTAAAATTCCTACAAACTTAGAAGGATATAGTAAAGAAAGTCTTGAGGCCCTTGACGCAGCTAAAACAGCTCTAAATTACAACCTCAACCGTAATAAACAAGCTGAGCTTGACACACTTGTAGCCAACCTAAAAGCCGCTCTTCAAGGCCTCAAACCAGCTGCAACTCATTCAGGAAGCCTAGATGAAAATGAAGTGGCTGCCAATGTTGAAACCAGACCAGAACTCATCACAAGAACTGAAGAAATTCCATTTGAAGTTATCAAGAAAGAAAATCCTAACCTCCCAGCTGGTCAGGAAAATATTATCACAGCAGGAGTCAAAGGTGAACGAACTCATTACATCTCTGTACTCACTGAAAATGGAAAAACAACAGAAACAGTCCTTGATAGCCAGGTAACCAAAGAAGTTATAAACCAAGTGGTTGAAGTTGGCTCTCCTGTAACTCACAAGGGTGATGAAAGTGGTCTTGCACCAACTACTGAGGTAAAACCTAGACTGGATATCCAAGAAGAAGAAATTCCATTTACCACAGTGACTCGTGAAAATCCACTCTTACTCAAAGGAAAAACACAAGTCATTACTAAGGGCGTCAATGGACATCGTAGCAACTTCTACTCTGTGAGCACTTCTGCCGATGGTAAGGAAGTGAAAACACTTGTAAATAGTGTCGTAGCACAGGAAGCCGTTACTCAAATAGTCGAAGTCGGAACTATGGTAACACATGTAGGCGATGAAAACGGACAAGCCGCTATTGCTGAAGAAAAACCAAAACTAGAAATCCCAAGCCAACCAGCTCCATCAACTGCTCCTGCTGAGGAAAGCAAAGCTCTTCCTCAAGATCCAGCTCCTGTGGTAACAGAGAAAAAACTTCCTGAAACAGGAACTCACGATTCTGCAGGACTAGTAGTCGCAGGACTCATGTCCACACTAGCAGCCTATGGACTCACTAAAAGAAAAGAAGACTAAGTCTTTTCGATAAAAAATAAACAGCGAGATTGAAGCTCGCTGTTTATTTTTTAATTAATCACCTAGTCCAAGACGTTCAAAGATATCATCCACTCGTTTGGTGTAATAAACTGGGTTGAAGATTTCATCGATTTCTTCTTGAGTGAGACGTGATGTTACTTCTGAATCTGCCTCAAGAAGTGGTTTAAAGTCTACTTGGTTGTCCCAAGAGTAGGCTGTTTTTGGTTGCACCAAGTCATAGGCTTGCTCACGGGTCATGCCTTTTTCAATCAATGTCAACATAGCCCGTTGGCTAAAGATAAGACCAAAAGTCGAGTTCATGTTTCGGATCATATTTTCTGGGAAGACTGTCAAGTTCTTGACGATATTTCCAAAACGGTTGAGCATGTAGTCAATCAAAATGGTCGTATCTGGTGTGATGATACGCTCAGCTGATGAGTGGGAAATATCGCGTTCGTGCCAGAGAGCGACGTTTTCATAAGCCGTAATCATGTGACCACGAATGACACGCGCCAGACCAGTCATATTTTCAGAACCGATTGGGTTGCGTTTGTGAGGCATTGCTGAAGACCCTTTTTGCCCTTTAGCAAAGAACTCTTCTACTTCGCGTTGCTCAGATTTTTGTAGACCACGAATCTCAGTCGCCATACGTTCGATTGAAGTCGCAATGCTGGCAAGAACTGCAAAGTACTCAGCGTGAAGGTCACGAGGAAGGACTTGTGTAGAGATTTCTTGAGCACGGATACCAAGCTTGTTGCAGACATACTCCTCTACAAATGGTGGGATATTGGCAAAGTTCCCAACCGCACCAGAAATCTTACCAGCTTCTACACCAGCAGCCGCATGCTCGAAACGCTCGATATTGCGTTTCATTTCGCTATACCAAGTTGCCAATTTAAGACCAAAAGTTGTCGGCTCAGCGTGCACACCATGAGTACGCCCCATCATGATGGTGAACTTGTGCTCCTTGGCCTTGTCAGCGATGATATTAGTGAAGTTTTCAAGGTCACGACGGATGATGTCGTTGGCCTGCTTGTAGAGGTAACCATAAGCAGTATCCACCACGTCGGTAGAAGTTAACCCATAGTGAACCCACTTGCGCTCTTCACCAAGAGTCTCAGAAACCGCACGCGTGAAAGCCACCACATCGTGGCGCGTCTCCTGCTCAATTTCCAAAATACGGTCGATGTCAAAGTCCGCCTTCTTGCGAATCAAAGCCACATCTTCCTTAGGGATTTCCCCCAACTCAGCCCATGCCTCGTCAGAGAGGATTTCCACCTCAAGCCAAGCACGGTATTTATTTTCTTCACTCCAAATATTCGCCATCTCAGGGCGAGAGTAACGGTTGATCATGTGTTAATTTTTCCTTTCTTCTTAAGCTGTTGGGAATAAGCTATCTAGGTAAACCAAGATTTCTACTCAAACTCCTCTTTTTCAATAAACACAGACGGGTAATGATCTAGTGTATTCAAATCCGTATCCAGCGGTACATCATAGATAGCTAAATAATTTTCGGGGTATTGTGCAGCTAGTTCTTCATATTTAGCTTGTACCTTATCTTGGTCAGCACTGGCATACAACACTTCAACAACTACTCCAGTCTTATCCTTTTCAATAAATGTATTAACGATAATTTGTATCATAGACTTGTCCTAAAAATCAATCCCTTCCCCAAGCTCATCCACACTATCCGGTACATCACTAAACAAGGTCACATGTCCCATCTTACGATTATGCTTTGCTTCTATTTTACCATACATGTGGAGGTGGGTGCTTGGATTTTCTGCGACATACTTTTCAGCAGCCTCGACGTGTTGACCTAGGACATTGAGCATAACGGCTGGCGCATGGAGTTTGATGACTGGTAATGGTGCTCCGAGAACACCGAGAATATGGGTGTCAAACTGAGAGAAATCACAGGCTTCAATAGAGTAATGGCCTGAGTTGTGTGGTCGTGGAGCAATCTCATTGACAATGATGTCATCAGCTGTCGCAAACATTTCCACACAGAGAGTTCCAGACAAGTTGAGTTGTTCTGCGATTCGCACTGCCATAGCTTTAGCCTTGTCTGCTAGACTTTCAGAAATGCGGGCTGGTACGATGGTCTTAGACAGGATATTGTTGCGGTGGATATTTTCCTGAACTGGGAAAAACGTCACCTCCTTGCCATTTCCTGACACGATGACAGAAATCTCAAGGTCAAAGTTGATAAATTCTTCCAAGACGCAGTCTGCTGAGTCTGCTAGCGCATAGGCTGCTTCCAAGTCTGCTTCTGAACGAATAACCTTTTGTCCATGACCATCGTAGCCACCAGTCGCAGTCTTGAGGACATAGTTTTTCGACAAGTCGATATCTGCCAAGTCTAGGCTAGAAGTCACGACCTTGTAGGGTGCCACAGTGACTTGAGCCTTGTTTGACAAAAAGTCCTTTTCAAAAATACGATTTTGCGAAATGCGGAGCAGATCTGTTCCTTGAGGGAGTTGTCCATCCTTGATAACGGCATCCAAACCGTCAGCGTCGACATTTTCAAACTCGTAAGTGAGGACATCGCAACGGTCTGCCAACTGACGGAGGGCGTCCACATCGTTATAAGGTGCCACAATGATTTCCGCCACGCGAGAAGCCGGGCAATCCGCCGCAGGATCCAGCGCGATAACCTTGTGCCCCATGTAGATAGCAGAAATGGCCATCATCTGACCCAGTTGACCGCCACCGATAATTCCGATTGTTTTAGATGAGCTCATTTGACGACTCCTCTGCGATTTTTCCTTGTTCTTCAGCAAAGTTGGCAAGTGCATCCGCAATGGACTTATCTTCTACAGAGAGGAGACGGAGGGCAAAGAGAGCTGCGTTAGTCGCTCCAGCTTCACCGATAGCCATGGTCGCAACAGGCACCCCACCCGGCATCTGAACGATAGAATAGAGTGAATCCACTCCACTAAGAGCACGAGACTTGACTGGCACACCAATGACTGGAAGGGTTGTTTTGGCAGCTACCATTCCTGGCAAGTGGGCTGCGCCACCTGCACCTGCGATAATGACCTTGATGCCACGGCTACGAGCTTCTTCGGCATGTCTGAACATGAGGTCTGGTGTGCGGTGGGCAGAGACAACCTTCTTCTCGTAGGCTACACCGAAGCGGTCTAGGACTTCTGCTGTTTTTTGCATGGTTGCCCAGTCGGATTTTGAGCCCATGATGATGGAAATAATTGGTTTAGTCATAATTTTTCCTTTTTTCTTCTTTTTTGATAATGGTCTTAGGTGGTGGGGACGGAAGCAAACCTTCGGTTTCATTCCTAAACTTTGAGCCTAAGGTCTCAAAGTTTCCCCCTGACCAGAACATTCACTGTTCTGGTCTTTTCACCACGACGACCATTATCGTGTTTGGCGACTACGGCGCGTTATTCTTATATCTTTACTTAATTGCCTTGCTTCCGATATCTGTTCGGTAGAAGAGTCCTTCTATTTTTTGTTGGGATAGTTCTTGGTAGATGCTGGCTTGGGCTTCTTTGACGGTGGCTGCTGTGGTAACGAGCATATAAACTCGTCCGCCGTTTGAGATCAGTGCTCTGCTATTTTCTGCAAACTTAGCCCCTGCATAATAGGTGATAATGTCGCCATCGGTTTTGGCTGGCAACTTGACACCTTTTTCATAGTCTAGCGGGTAGCCGTTTGATGCGACAACCACACCCAGAGTCACACCCTTATCCGTCCAGGTGATGTTTGGCTCCTTGCTATCCAGAATATCTGTAATATTTTGTGCAAAGTCAGATGTCAAACGAGGCAAGATAATCTGTGTTTCAGGATCTCCAAAGCGAGCATTGAACTCGATGACTTTAGGACCTTCTGCTGTCAGGATAAGCCCTGCATAGAGGATGCCAAGATACGGACGGCCTTCTTTGATCATCCCTTCAAGGATTGGCTTGACAATAGTCTCAACCGCTGTATCAACTACACTCTGTGGTAAGTGTGGAACTGGCGCATAGGCCCCCATCCCACCAGTGTTAGGTCCCTTGTCGCCATCGTATGCACGTTTGTGGTCCTGAGCTGTTGGCATGATGTAGAACTTGTCTCTATTGACAAAGGCAAAAAGTGAAAATTCCTCTCCGTCGAGGAATTCCTCAATAACCACACGCGCACCTGAGTCACCAAATTTATTGTCCAAAAGCATCTCGTGAGCTGCTTCGACTGCTTGCTCAACCGTCTCCGCAACGACAACACCCTTCCCAAGCGCCAAGCCATCCGCCTTGACTACGATAGGCGCCCCCTGCTTTTCGATATAAGCCTTGGCTTCCTCGAAATCTGAAAATGTGCCATAGGCTGCTGTCGGAACGCCATATTTGACCATGATTTCCTTAGCAAAATCCTTGGACCACTCCAGCTCCGCTGCCAATCTTGTCGGACCAAAGGCTTTGAGACCAGCTGCATGGAAATCATCCACGATACCAGCCGCAAGGGCGTCATCTGGACCGATAAAGGTCCAAGCAATATCGTTGGCCTTTGCGAAGTCAATCAATTTAGAATGTTCGGAAATAGAGATATTTACCAATTCCAGACCATCCAGAGTCATACCGTCATTCCCAGGAGCTACAAATACTTTTTCAACGTCTTTTGACTCAAGCAACTTCTTAGCAATCGCATGTTCACGACCACCCGAACCGACAACTAACAGCTTCATCCCTCAACCTCTTTTGCGAATTATTTAATAATATTATACCACAAACGTTCGTTTTAATCTTGTTTCAATCCGCATTTTTACGCAAAAAAGGAAAGAAACTGTTTTCTTCCCTTTAACGTTCTTAATGTCTAAAATGTCTCACACCTGTAAAGACCATTGTCAAGCCATATTTGTCAGCAGCTTCGATAGACTCTTGGTCACGGACGGATCCACCCGGCTGGATGATAGCCCTGATCCCTGCTTTGGCGATTTCTTCCACATTATCCGCAAATGGGAAGAAGGCATCCGAAGCAAGAACAGCGCCGTCAAGACGGTCTTTAGCTTGCTCAATAGCGATGCGAACAGAAGCCACACGGTTAGTTTGACCCGGACCGACACCAAGTGTCATGTGGTCATTGGTTACGATGATACCGTTTGATTTGACGTACTTGATAGCTTTCCAAGCAAACTCAAGAGCAGTCGCTTCTGTCTCAGTTGGCTGGCGTTTGGTCACCACTTGCCAGTCAGCTGGGCTTTCTTTGACCACGTCTTGGTTTTGTACCAGAAGTCCACCGACAACACCTGTGTATTCTGCTTCCACTTCGCTAGCCTCTTGAGCATCAAATGGCAAGGCAAGGATACGCAAGTTTTTCTTTTTATTGGTCAAAATAGCTAGCGCTTCATCCGTATAACTTGGTGCGATGATGATTTCAAGGAAAACACCATGCATCTTCTCAGCTGTCGCAACATCCAACTCACGGTTGAGAACGACGATTCCACCGAAAATTGAGACTGGGTCAGACTCATAAGCATAGTCCCAAGCAGTCTCGATGTCGTCAGCTTGACCAATTCCACATGGATTCATATGTTTGAGAGCCACAACGGTTGGACGATCTTTGAAATCACGAATGATACGAATGGCAGCATCCGCATCACGGATATTGTTGAATGACAATTCTTTCCCGTTAAGCTGTTTAGCAGATGCAATCGAGTAGTCAGTCGGCAAGGCTTTTTGGTAGAAATCTGCATCCTGTTGAGGATTTTCCCCATAGCGCATGGCCTGCTTGAGGTCATAAGTCAAGGTCAGCTTTTCAGGTTTGCTTTCACCCACTTGAGTTGTGAAATACTCTGCAATCAAGGCATCATAAGCCGCTGTGTGACGGAAAACCTTGGCTGCCAAACGTTGGCGAGTTTCGTAAGTGGTTTCGCCGTTAACTGACAACTCGTCCAAAACCACTGTATAGTCAGCAGGGTCTACCACAACCGTCACACTGGCATGATTTTTTGCTGCTGAACGAAGCATAGATGGCCCACCGATGTCAATGTTTTCAACTGCATCAGCGTAAGTCACATCCGGTTTGAGGATTGTTTCCTTGAATGGATAAAGGTTGACCACAACAAGGTCGATGAACTCAATCTGATTGTCCTTAGCTGCTTCCAAGTGACTATCCAAGTCACGACGAGCCAAAAGTCCCCCGTGGATATTTGGGTGAAGGGTCTTGACACGACCATCCATCATTTCTGGGAACCCAGTCACATCATCAATCGCAATGGTATCTACCCCAGCATTATTAAGGGCAACCTTGGTCCCACCTGTTGAGATGATGTCCCAACCGAGTTTTTTAAGTTCTTGGGCAAATTCAACAATACCCACTTTGTCTGAGACGCTGATTAAGGCTTTTTTCGTCATTCTATTCCTCTTTCTTTAAGTCCAAGCGCATAGCGACTTCGTTATTTTCTTCTATAAATCCTGTTTCCTGAAAACCCAAACTAGTCAACAGGTGCTTCATTTTTTCATTTCCAACCACATAATCTGCAACAATATGACTGCAGACTCTATCCATCTGAGCCTCTTTGATTAGAACTTCCAAGGCTTTTCTACCATAACCTCTTCCTTGGTACTGCTGACCAATCATTATCCGCCAGATAAAGTATTCCGCTTCATCCTTGTCTATTTCCAGCAGGAGAAAGCCAACCACTTGCTTATCCCAATAGATTGCCCTCGGAAACACATCTTCATTTTCCCGGTAGAGCCATGCGTCAGCTAAAGAGCGTACATTTGGAGCCACAAAACGTGCTCGTTCATCAGCTTCAGATATTTTCAAATCCAGCACTGCCTGAAAACTGCTCTCATCTACTAATTTCATCTCAATCATTTTTTCTCCTTTTGAATAAATAGGGTTTTGAGGTGATTAAAGACTAATCTAACTCATATAAAAGGTAGTTATCAAAATTTATGATTCCTTTGAGGTAATCTCGGTCTGCTTTAGACAACTCAAATTCTGGAAAAGTCGCAATTAAACTGGACAAATAAAAATAATTCGGGTGCCTACGATAAGAAAAACCTGCTTGACCGAATTTCCCTTGACAAAAATCATAGGCAAGTTTCAATTCTTGACTTGTGACACCGTCTAAAATTTTATCTAACTCTGAAAGCTGACTTTTATCAGTATTTTCTATCATAGCTTTCACTGTATTTACTAAAACAAAAAGAAAATCATTAGTATTATCCAGTAGGATTGGTCTGTTAGATAACTTATTCTTTAACTCCATATAGTATTGGTCCATAATCATTTCTTCCTCTCCACTCCCAAACTATCCAACAATTCTGGATACAGTTTGTACTCTGTTTCGTGTATGCGAGTCTCGAAAGTATCTAGGGTATCCCCTTCAAGCCGTGGCACACGCACTTGTTTGATAACCTTTCCTGTATCCACACCTGAATCCACCCAATGAATGGTCACGCCGCTCTCAGCAACGCCAGCATTCCAAGCATCCTCAATCCCATGAGCTCCTGGAAATTCTGGCAGGTAGGCTGGATGAATGTTGACAATCCTGCCTTCATAAGCCGCCAATAAGGTTGGCCCAACGATTTTCATGTAGCCTGCTAGACAAACCAAGTCAATCTGGTGTTCTTCCAAGAGTTCGACAAGGGCCGCTTCGTAGTCTGCCTTGCTCTCAAACTCCTTGAGTTCAAAATCATAGGACAGAACGCCGAGCTTGTCTGCACGTTCGAGCACATAGGCGTCACGATGGTCTGAAAAGACAAACTCTACTGGAAATTGTTCCGCTATCACCTGAAAATTTGAGCCATTACCAGAGGCAAAAACCGCTATTTTTTTCATTTGATGATGACACTTTCGTTTTCTTTCTTGACGATGTGACCAATTTCATAGACTGGTTCATCCAGCAATTCCTTGACACGACCTACATTTTCAGGGCTGACTGCTAGCATAAGTCCCACACCCATATTGAAGATTTCAAACATTTCTTCATGTTTGATTTTACCATATTTTTCAAGAGCTTTGAAAATAGGAAGCACTGGAACTTTGCTTTCATCAATCTCAGCAGCTAGGTCATCTGCAAACATACGAGAGACATTTTCGATAAAGCCACCACCAGTGATGTGGGCAATGCCATTGACCAAGCCTTCCTTGATGAGTGGTAAGACAGCCTTGACATAGATACGAGTCGGTTCAAGAAGAACTTCCTTGAGTTGCTTGCCTTCCAATTCTGGCAAGATTTCCTCACCTGTGTAATCCGCAAAGACACGACGAACAAGAGAGTAACCATTGGAGTGAATCCCACTTGAAGCAAGTCCGAGAAGAATATCTCCTTCTGCCACCTTTGAACCGTCAATGATTTGAGATTTTTCAGCCACACCGACCGCAAAACCAGCCAAGTCATAGTCATCTTCGCCGTACATGCCAGGCATTTCAGCCGTTTCTCCACCAATGAGGGCAGCGCCTGCCTGCACACAACCTTCTGCCACACCAGCGACAACTTGTTCTAGCTTAGCTGGTTCATTCTTCCCTGTCGCTACGTAGTCAAGGAAATAGAGGGGTTCCGCACCCGCAGCGATGATATCATTGACACACATGGCCACACAGTCCTGACCGATAGTATCGTGCTTGTCGTATTTGATAGCCAACATGAGTTTGGTTCCGACACCATCAGTTCCTGAAATCAAGACAGGTTCTTTGACACCTGTTTTTGAAAGGTCAAACATACCACCAAAGCCTCCCAGAGCTCCCATGACACCTGCACGCTCCGTACGAGCCACGTGCTTTTTAATCCGTTCAACAACTTCATAACCCGCTTCAACATCCACACCAGATTGAGCGTACGCATTTTTATTTGCCATTTTATTTTTCCTTTTCTTTTTTGGGAAAGACTGCGACGTATTTTTAGATAAACAATTATTTTATCTAAAAATACTAGTCAGGTCTCTAGCTTTGGTCCCATAGGAGAAAGCGTCTACTGACAAATGCTTTAACTTTTAGTCAGTAGTGAGACGTGAAGCATAAGCATTCTTATTTGTCATTTTTATATTCCTTTTCTTTAATGGAGAATCTGTCATCTATTTGTAAAAACTGGTCTTTTCTTCCAAACTTCGACGATAGTCTTCTTCATAGTCGTAGAGAGGCGTTGGGTAATCACCGTCAAAGTAAGCGACACAGAGACCGCCATTTGGCGCATCCGTTTCAATACCAATTGAATCAATCAACCCTTCAACAGAAAGATAAGTCAGACTGTCCGCACCAATGATTTGGCGAGTTTCTTCAACAGTATGATTGGCCGCAATTAGCTCCTGACGGGTCTGGATATCAATCCCGTAGAAGCATGGATAAGCAAGCGCTGGACTACCAATGGCAACGTGAACCTCAGTCGCACCAGCTTCTTTCAAGAGCTGAACGATACGACGAGAGGTTGTTCCACGTACAATAGAGTCATCAATCATAACCACACGCTTGCCTTTGACAACACCAGAAACAGCAGATAGTTTCATCCGCACCCCTTGCTCCCGCAATTCTTGAGTCGGTTGGATAAAGGTCCGTTGGGTGTATTGGTTCTTGATAAGTCCCATTTCATTTGGCAAGCCTGATTCTTCCGCAAATCCCATAGCCGCGCTGAGGGAAGAATTGGGTACACCGACCACGATATCCGCCTCATGCTTGAATTCACGCGCCAATTGGGCACCCATACGTTTACGTGCCGTATGAACATTGACACCATGAATGTTAGAATCAGGGCGGGCAAAATAGATATACTCCATAGAACAGATTGCTAACTGAGTATCATCTGTATAGCTATCATACTGGATGCCCTTGTCATCAATGATCACAATCTCACCTGGCCTCAAATCACGAATCCATTCAGCACCAATAACCTCAAAAGCACAGGTTTCAGAGGAAACAACCACCGCTCCGTTAGCCATTTTCCCGATAGAAAGCGGACGGAAACCATTGGGGTCAAGAGCCGCAATCAACTTGTCCTCAAACAGCAAGATATAGGCAAAACCACCTTTGACAAGGCTGAGCGCTTCCTTGATTTTGCCCATCAGGCTAGGATTATGACTGCGACGAATGAGGTGAGCCAAGATTTCAGAGTCCGAAGTCGCACTGAAAATCGCGCCTCTTTGTTCCAGTTCTTTCTTGAGAGAGGCTGCATTGGTCAGATTTCCATTATGAGCCAACCCAAACTGCATATCGTGAAAACGGAAGAGGAAGGGCTGGATATTATCTACAGAAGCTTCGCCAGCAGTCGCGTAACGCACATGCCCAATCGCACCAGTTCCCGTCAATTTATCCAAATTAGCAGGATTTCTGAAGACTTCTGATAAAAGTCCCATGTCACGATGGCGCTTCAATTGCCCCTGATCATTGGAGAGGATTCCTGCCCCCTCTTGACCACGGTGCTGAAGACTATGGAGACCAAAATAGGTCAACTTAGCAGCATCTGGATGTCCCCAAATACCGAAAACACCACATTCTTCATTAAGAGATTTTACTTCGTATGTCATTTTTTATACCTAATTTTCATTTGTAATCATCAAGAGCTAGATTTACATGACTTTTACATTACTGATACCATCTATTAGAAAATCTGTAAGTCTTATTTTCCAGTGAAATGTTTAACCGCTGATGCGAACAGGTGTTGGTCTTTATTGCCTGGGATATTTTGGAAAAGACCATCCTCATAACGTTCTGAGTGGCCCATCTTACCGATGATTTGACCATTCTTGCTGGTAATTCCTTCGATGGCATGGACAGAACCATTCGGATTGTACTTAGAATCCATACTTGGTTTACCGTTAAAGTCAACGTATTGGCTGAAAATTTGTCCATTGTCACGGAGCTCTGCAAATTCCTCAGCCGTCACGACAAACTTCCCTTCACCGTGCGAAACAGGAATAGCGTGGATATCGCCCACTTGCACACCAGCCAACCATGTCGAGTTGCTATTGGCAATACGAGTTTCCACCATCTTGGCCACGTGTTGGTTGGCATCATTGTAGAAGAGGGTTGGACTAGTACTGTTAGCATCTTCAAAGTTTCCGTATGGTAGGAGACCCGATTTGACTAAGGCTTGGAATCCATTACAAATACCGATAATCAAGCCACCACGGGCGATAAAGCTATCAATAGCCACACGCACTTTTTCATTAAGCAGGATATTGACGATAAACTTAGCTGAACCATCTGGTTCATCCGCAGCCGAGAATCCACCGGCAAAGAAGAGAATGTTAGCCTTACCGATGTTGTCAACCATGGTTTCAACTGACTTGACAATGGCTTCTTCATTGAGTGTCACGAATGGCACCAAGTTAACCTCTGCGCCTTCTTTTTCAAATGCCTTGGCTGAGTCATATTCTGAGTTGGTTCCCGGGAATACTGGGATATAGACCACCGGTTTTTCAACCTTTTCTTTTGCTTTAATCACAACATCTGATACCACAGCTGGTACTTCAGCCAGTTCTTTGGCTTGAGCAAATTCTGTTGGGTAAACTTCTTCCAATTTGCCTTGGAAGGCACTGTCAAGTTTGTGTCCATCTAGCTTCACACCGTTGACAGTCAGTGTAAAGGCTGCTTTCGTTTGTCCAATCTTCTCTACTCCAGCAATTTCTTCAGGAGATGTGAAGACAAATCCGCCCAATTGTGCTGTCAAAGAACTTTCAAGTTCAGGCAAGATTACCTCTGCACCGATATGATTTCCAAAAGTAGCAAGAGCCAAACTTTCAACTACACCACCGTATTTGACAGCTGATGCAGACGTCACTTTATGGTCAGCTTGGCTTGCTTCAAACTGAGCAAAATTTTTCTTAATCAAGTCAAAATCAATCTCTGCAGAGAGGGCTTGACCTGGGATGTAGTAGATATTTTCCCCAACATCTTTAAATTCTGGAGAGAGCACCTTACGGCTATCTGCCGTCGTCACCCCAAATGCAACCAAGGTTGGCGGAACGGTCAATTCTTCAAAGGTACCAGACATGGAGTCCTTCCCACCGATAGATGGCAAGCCAAGTTGAATCTGAGCTTCAATAGAGCCTAGAAGGGCGGCTACTGGCTGACCAAAACGCTCTGCTTGCTTGTCCATCCGCTCGAAATATTCTTGGTAAGAGAAACGAGCCTTAGACCATTTGGCACCAGCAGCCACCAAACGAGCAGTTGCTTCGATAACCGCATAAGCAGCACCGTGGTATGGAGACCATTCAGCTACATATGGGTTGAAACCTTGAGCAATGACCGACGCAGTATGAGTCACACCGTGTTGAACTGGCAATTTCTGCACAGATGCCTCAGTTGGTGTAAGTTGGTAACGACCACCAAGTGGGTGATTAACCGTTGAGCGTCCAACAGAGCAGTCAAAGACAGTCTGTAATCCTTTTTGACTTGCATGGTTGAGGTCAGATAGAACCGTAAGGGTATCTGATTCCAGTGTGTCAGCGCTTGTTGTGCGTTCTTCTGGGAGTTTGACATCCTTATCTACAACCTTTGCATCAACGACCACGCGCACACCATTGGTATCAAGGAAACGGCGTTCCAAGTCGACAATGGTTTCACCATTCCAGTGCATGACAAGATTTGGTTTTTCCGTCACTGTCGCCACCACAACAGCGTCAATATTTTCTTTGTTACATTCAGCAACGAAGGCATCTACATCCTCAGGACGAACCACGACTGCCATCCGTTCTTGAGATTCAGAGATGGCAATTTCGGTACCATTCAATCCTTGGTATTTAAGAGGCACCTTATTAAGGTCGATTTCAAGACCGTCTGCCAATTCACCGATAGCTACACAGACACCACCAGCACCAAAGTCATTAGACTTCTTGATAAGACGAGTGACATCGCCATTACGGAACAGACGTTGAATCTTGCGTTCTTCGATGGCATTCCCTTTTTGAACCTCAGCACCAGCAGTCTCTACAGACTCAACCGTTTGAACTTTAGAAGAACCTGTCGCACCACCGACACCGTCACGTCCAGTCTTACCACCGAGGAGGATAATGACATCGCCCGCTTCCGGTTTTTCACGGACAACATTGCCCTTGGGAGCCGCACCAACAACGGCACCAAGTTCCATACGTTTAGCAACGAAACCTGGGTGGAAATATTCACGAACGTAGGTTGTTGCAAGCCCAATCTGGTTACCGTATGAAGAATAACCATGAGCCGCTGTTTTAGAAATGACTTGTTGTGGCAGTTTCCCAGCGCGAGTTTCTGAAATCGGTGCTGTAATATCACCAGCACCTGAGATCCGCATGGCTTGGTAAACATATGAGCGACCTGACAATGGGTCACGAATGGCTCCACCGATACAGGTAGCAGCCCCACCAAATGGCTCAATTTCCGTTGGGTGGTTGTGAGTTTCATTCTTGAACATTAGGAGCCATGGTTCTTTCACACCATCAACGTCCACTTCGATTTCTACTGAGCAAGCATTGATTTCATCTGACACTTCCATGTCGTCCAAACGTCCATTGGCACGCTCATAACGACCGAAAATAGTTGCCATATCCATCAAGGTTTGCGGTTTTTCCGTACGTCCCAACTCATCACGCATAGCGATATATTTGTCATAGGTTGACTGCAATTGCTTTTGGAATTTAGAAGCTGAGAAATCAATCTGTTTCAACTCTGTCTCAAAAGTCGTGTGACGGCAGTGGTCAGACCAGTAAGTATCCAAAACCTTGAGTTCTGTTTCCGTCGGCACGCGCCCGATTGACTTAAAGTAGTCTTGGATAAAGAGCAAATCATCCACTTCCATGGCCATCCCTTGCTCGGCCTTGTAGCGAGCAAAGTCTTCTGCCCTATAGCTTTCAAAGAAAGTCAATTTAGGAATGGTCTTGTCTGACTCAGAAAATTCCTGCTTGGCAATCCCTGTCGTGATGTCCTTGAAACGAGAATCAACTGGGTTGAGCAAGTAGTTCTTGACCGCTTCCAACTCAGTCGCATCAATATCCTTATTGACCAAATACAATTGTGCTGTATTGACCGTTACATCACTCGAACTTCCCAGCAAAAGCAAGGCTTCTTGCGAAGAAGCTGCACGCTGGTCAAACTGCCCTGGCAGGCTTTCAATGGCAAAGAAAGCATAATTAGCAAGATCCGCCTGCACAGATACTTCATCTAAAACATGGTCGGTCACCTGCTCAGAGAAGATGTGCTTCTCTGCAGGTGCAAACAAGTCCTCCGCCAAATCAAAGACATCATAGACTTGCACAATACGAATACTTTTCAAGCTTGAAAGTCCCAAGTTATGCTGGAGTTCTCTCACCAAACTCTCTGACTTGACCTGAAAATCAGCCTTTTTTTCAACAAAAATACGTTTATCCATCAATCCTTATTCCTTTATTTCAGCTCTTGCAATGTTCCCAACGACCTTGAGGTTGTTATTTCAATTCCTGCAACTTTTCCCAAACAATCTCATAAACGTCTGTTAGCTCTCCTAATCCCCTACGGAGTGAAAAGGTCTGGGGGACCTTTTCAGCCTGAGTCCTTTTAGTTGAGAGACGAAGGTTTTCCGTTGCAAACAGATTATTTCAAACCTTGCAACTTCTCCCAGACAACTTCGTAAACGTCGGTTAGTTCTCCCAATCCTCTACGGAAAACATCCTTATCCATGTGGTTGCCATCCGCATCCCACAAGCGGCAGTTATCTGGTGAAAATTCATCTGATAAGATAATCTTGCCATCCTTGTCAAAACCGAACTCTAGCTTAAAGTCAATCAACTTAAGTCCAATCTCAGCAAACCAGACCTTCAAAAGTTCATTGATACGACGAGTTTCTTCCTTCAAGTAGGCGATTTGCTGGTCATCCGCAATCTGTAGGAATTTCACATGTTCGTCATTGATAAACGGGTCATCCAAATCATCATTTTTATAGTAAAATTCGACAATCGGAGTCTCAAATGCGATTCCTTCGTCTACACCAAAACGTTTTGAAAAGGAACCAGCCGTGTAGTTTCGGAGCACGACTTCCAAAGGAATAATCTTAACCTTTTTATTGAGTTGCTCCGTGTCTGAAAGCTTCTCCACAAAGTGAGTCGCTACACCAGCTGCATTTAACTTCTCAAAAATAAAAGATGAAATCTGATTATTCAAGACTCCCTTACCTGCAATCTGCTCCTTCTTGACACCATTGAAAGCAGTCGCCTGGTCCTTGTAAGTTGAAATAATAAGATTTTCATCCTCTGTTGTATAGATATCTTTAGCTTTTCCCGAATAGATCAATTGTTTTGACATTTTAAAGTTCGCCTTTCGTATTACTTGAGCACATTCTACCATAAAAAACCAAAAAATACAAGAATTTAACCGAATAAATAGCGTAGTGACGTCAAAAATCATAAAGAAAAAACTGCAAGAAACATCTTTCTCACAGTTTTAAAATCATTTAACTCTAAAAACACGAACATTACTCTTTGTTCAAAAATTGATCCAAATAATAACGCAGATAACTTTTCTTGCCCGTAATCATCTGCAGGCGACCTTCCACCCCATATCGAAGTTTTTCAGCCTGCTCCGAAGTTAGATTAGTCTCCGCCTCGATTTTAAAGAAATTCCCTTTCTCAGTCTTAGTAGCTGTCGCATCAATACTTGTAATAGTAGAATCTAGGAAAAATTGATTCTTGGCATCATGAGTCGTAGTATAGCGAACAGAATCACCGACCTTGATCCTTGCTACATCTTTCGAACTGAGATAAGCTGTAAGTTTGGCTTTCCCTTCTTTTTCCAAGGACGGATAGAGTTGGGCTAGTAAGGCACCTTCTGCAACCATGCTAGAATCACTGGTCTCAGGATTGAGATGAAGTACCCCATCCTCACTCGCCGTAATTTTCCCCTTGTCTAAAAGATTTCCCTGTACCTTCTTACCTGACTCTGCTTCCAAGATTTTCTGGTCTAGAAGGGTCAATTCCTGACCAACCTTTGCCAAGTGTTGGGATTTGAGAGACTCCAATTGACTGCTTAAACCAGACGCGTAGGCTTGCTGGGTACCTGAACCTGCATACTGAACACGGTAAGTAGCAAGACTAGATTCTAACTGAGAAAGCTGCGCTTCAACCTGCGCAACAGCCTGAGCCTTAGCTTGCGGATTTTCCTCGCCCTGAGACTTGTAGGACTGGTAGAGAGAGTAGGCTAGATTCTGACTGGCCAAGGAAGCACCTGTTTCCATAGCTGACTTAGCTGTCTGGTAATCGCGAATTTTAGCCTCTGTTTGACTGATGAGATTCCCGATTTCAGCTTGGGTTTGACTAGTTGCTGCATTCTGGGACGCGATGGTCTCGTTTTGTTGCGATGTACTAGCCCTAAGACTGCCTGCTTGACTGATGTAGTCGCGAAAGGTGGCTTGGTAGCCAAACTTATCCTCCTCTGGAAAGTGGTTCTCCCCTTCTTGCAGGCTCTTTTGCAAATACTCCAATTGCTTTTTTTGATCCTTAAGCATGTCCAACTGACTAGCATAGGCCTCTGCTTGGATACCCTCCGCCCCTTCCTGATATTGAACCAACAGTTCTCCCTTTTTAACCAGCTTATTTTCTTCCAAATGATTGACAAGAATGCGATTGTTGCTAGTTGACTGGATATTTGCAAGGATACGACTAGGTTCGACAGTAGCCCTAGTAGACAAGCTCATCTCCTTCTCTGCAAATGTTGCAAATCCAAGCAAAAACACGAGCAGAAGGGACATAGGTACAATCACCCGACTGGAAAAATTATGGTAACGACGATTATAAAACTCCGCACTTTCTAAAAATTCTGCTTTCATCCTCTCCTCTTTCTAGCTATTTACCAAATGGGCATAAAAGCCACCCTGTGCAAGCAAATCATCATGCTTTCCTTCTTCGACAATCTTGCCCTGATCCAAAACAACCACCTTCTCTGTCCGCTCAGCAATGGTCAAGCGGTGAGCAATGAAAATCAAGGTCTTGTTCAAAGCCATGAGATTATCAACAATTCGCTTCTCTGTCAAAATATCCAAACTGCTAGTCGCCTCATCCAAAATCAAGACCGGTGCATCTGTCAAGAGAGCACGCGCCAGAGCGATTCTCTGCCGTTGACCACCTGAAATCCCTGCCCCATCCGAAGTCAACTCTGTCTGGTAATTCAGTGGCATCCGCTCAATGTCCTCCCGAATCTCTGCCAATTCAACCGCCCGTAAGATGTCTTCCTGTGTCGTCCCCTCCTTGGCTCCCAAAAGAAGATTGTCCAAAATCGTTCCGTTAAAGACATAGGGCTGTTGAGGCAGATAGTTAATGTACTGGCGCAGGGCTTTTTTATCAATCTGATTGAGATTGACACCACCCAGACTAATCTCTCCCTGACTTGGGTCGTAAAAATTAACCATCATCTTGGCCAATGTCGTCTTACCTGACCCTGAAATCCCCACAAAAGCCACCTTAGAGCCTTGAGGAATGGTCAAATTGATATCCGACAAGACATCTCGACCATAGCCATACTTATAGTAAACCTGCTTGAAAGTCATCTCTCCCTTCATCAAGCTCAAATCCTCAACTGTTTTCTTCTCCTCAAACTCCGAAGCTACCAGATACACTTCATTTAAACGGTTATTGGCAACCTGCGCTGTCTGAAGCTTGGTTTGCAGATTGATGATATTTTCCAAAGGATTGGTAAAGTAAACAAGCAAGGTATTATAGGTAATCAACTGCCCCAAACTCATCTTGCCATCCATGACCAGAACAGCCCCCATCCAGAGAATGCCGACATTGAGCAAGAGATGGGCAACTTTTTTCAGAGCCTTTTGCTGACTCTCTGCCCGACTATAGGTAAAGGATTTCTTCAGATAATCCACAAATTCCTTGTCAATCTTTTGGTAACGCTGACTTTCACTGGTCAAAGACTTGATAGTCTCAATACCGTTGATGTCCTCAATGATAGAAGAAGACAGAACCGCATTGGCTTCCATGGTGTCCCGATTCATCTTTTCAAACGGCTTCATAAAGGCAAAGATAATCACTGTGTAGATAGGCAGCGCCAATAAGGTCATGAAAAAGAGATTGGTATTTTGTGAAAATAAAACAAGGGAAATAATGACAACCGTTGACACATCTAGGAAAATCGAAAGGATGGTCGAAGCCAGCGCATCAATAATACTATTGGCATCTGTAAAACGAGACACGATTTCCCCTGTTCTGCGTGTCGCAAAGAAGGACATGGGCAAGTGAAAAACATGCTTGATATAGGACAAAATCACATCAATCGACAAGCGTTGCCCCAAAACAAGTAAGAGATACTCCTGAGCGTAAGACAAAATCTGCTGGAGAATATAGACGATAACCAGCCCAATAGAAATAATCCCAAGCGTCGAACGCATCTGATCTGGCACATAGGTATCAATGATAGACTGCAGATAATAAGAACCCACAATGTTAATCAAGGTTACCAAGAGTGTTGCCAAAACGATATTGGCAATCAAGCCACGCTGCTTCACTAATATAGGGATAAAAGAGAGCAGACCATTCTTTTGTTCCTTATGAGGCTTGTAGTCTGGACTAGGTGCCATAAAAAGAGTCACTCCTGTCCATTCTTCCGCAAAACGCTCACGTGGCAGTTTGGTCAATTTCACCCCAGGATCTGGATCGGCAATATGAATGCTATCCTTATCCTGCCCAGTCACCACATAGTAGTGGAGCAATTTTCCTTCCTTAAGAACATGGGCAACAAAAGGAAAAGTCAAATCTGGCAAGTCAAAGAGCGTCATATCCGCCTTAATTGCTCGCGTCTCAAAACCAATTTCCTCTGCCACCTTGACCAAGCCCAAAGCCGTCGTCCCATCCATAGTCGTCTTAGCCAATTCTCGCAAGTGAGCCAAAGAATAATAACTACCATAGTAGCCAAAAACCATAGCTAATGAAGCTACACCGCAGTCCATCTGATCCACCTGCGGACGATAGTGACGTTTCCCAAATTTCATCTTCATCTCCTTTTTCCTAATACTCAATGAAAATCAAAGAGCAAACTAGGAAACTAGCCGCAGGCTGCTCAAAACACTGTTTTGAGGTTGTAGATNNAAGGCGACGTTGACGTGGTTTGAATTTGATTTTCGAAGAGTATAAACTCATCTGATAACAACTATCTTACCCCAATCCTCAAACAAAAACTGGACTTCCTCCCCAAATGCGCCTATCTCCCTCCCAACTGCACTTTTTGGATAAAGAAAATAGGCAGAACAAACGTTCTACCTAGAAAATATAAGAATTCCAAGTTAATAAAACCGAAATGATTTCGTGTCATTATTAAGTAAAGAAAAGAAATTTTAGTATTTCTAAAAACTATTTATAATAGACACTATAGCATTAAATAAAAATGGTACAGAAAATACTACTGTCAATCTTAAATTTTTAAATCTCGCATAATTTGTTATCCCAATTAGTAATACTGTCAATATGCTGAAATAAGCAAACTTTATATCCGATGGATTAAATAAGTAACAAAGTAAAATGCTAAAACTTAAGGTTATATTTTTAGATAAAAGAATATCTCCAAAGTTCCTCTTATCCTTATCAGAAAATAATGTAATCAGAAAGAGAGAAAATCCATATTCAATAAGAGTTGCTATAAATGTGAAAACAACAGAAATCACTGTCAATATTGTTTCTATTTTAATTGTAAAAAGATTAGATAGTTCAGATAATTTATCAATTTGTTCATCTAAAATTCCCGACTTCATCAGTAAATCAATAAACAAATATAAAAGAAAAAGATAAATAATCAGATTCATTAATTTGTATAAACTATTATTTGTTTGAAATTTCATAAACCCGTCCTTCCTCTATTAAAATCCTTTGAGATTTGCTAATCAATTCTTGATTCAATAAATTATGAGATACATATATAATAGTAGAGCTTTCTTTCATGGAAATTAAACGTTTAGCAATCATATCAATACTTCTTGCATCCACTGTTGATAAGGTCTCATCAATAAAAATATAATCCCAATTTTTAGCAAAAATTAAGGATAAGCCTAATTTGAATTTTGTTCCAGTAGATGCTGTCATATAGTTATCTCCGATTTTATTATCAAAAAAAGTATTAATTTGTTCTTTATCCTCAAATGATAGATGGATTTGAAAAGAATCACACAACAACTGCAAATTTTCTTCTATAGTAAATGGAATAACCCCAAGCTGATTGGTATCAAGGTATAGTACATCTTTGGAGACACAATTCTTTAAACCACTATCAAAAGTCTCTAGCCCAGCTAAAAGTTGTAGAAGGGTGCTCTTTCCTGAACCATTCTCTCCTTCAACTCTGTAAATTCCCTTATCAATCTCTAGTGATATATTTTTCAGTATACATTTATCATAACTTTTAGATTCATTTTCAATTTTCATAATTTAATTCCCTCTATCAACGCTGCTAAAATTAATAAAATATAAGAAATGATATACCATTTTAAATTACTTTTTATATAAATAAGTATATTTTCAATTCCCCTATCCTTCAATAATCGGTATAAAAGATACTGACTCATACCTTGATACCAAATAAAATTCGGTATTTCAATAAGACCATGAGGTAATATTCCTTTTATTGTAGCTACTATTCCAATCATCTGACCAGATATACCCAATTGTATTCCTAAAGATAGCAAATCAAAAAGTTGCAATAAGGGCGAAATCGGAAAACAGAATAGATATAGCAAAAAATTTGTAGAATTTGCCTGTAAAACTGTCAATGTAAATTGTAATTCCAGTTTCGGAGGTATAGTAGCAAAAGTCTCACTTTTTAATATAAAGCTTAAAAGTAAACCTAGTGAAAAACAGACCGTACAAAATAACACATAGTAAATCAGAAAACCACTTTTTCTCATCTAATGCCCCCTACTAAAGTTACAAATAATATCAGAAAACAATATAAAACCAGAAAACTCCATCTCAATAAACTAATTGTACCTTTAATTAAAAATAGAGCTTTCTTATAATAGACATAGGCTATAAAATAATTGAATGGAATCAATAACAAATTCAACAAAATACTTTTTATATCATTACTATAACTTGTCACCGGAATCAAACATAACAACAATGAAAATTGTAAGAAAGAGATTAAATGCGTCAACATCATTAGTTGTGCATTCTTAAAAAAGAAATTCATTTTAGAATGATTAAGAGCAGATAATTGAAGTAAAGCTAGATCTACCCCAATTGAGGATTTATGATTCCCTATTATTGCCTCCATTAATGTGATATATATTGAGGTATAAAGAAACAATATTGGTATTTTTGTACCATCAATTGATAACATCGTCATCATATACCAAAATAGATAGGAAAGAAGAATACTAATCAAAATAAAAGAAAAAGTTAACCCTTTATTTAACCAACAAAAACGAAGCAATATAAATAGACTGCTACGAAATCTTTTTTGGCTCATTCGACTGCTTTTAAAATAGAAATTACTCGCGTGATTATCTAATATCCCCATAACTAAAATAAAATAATTGAGTAGTATGACATAAATTACAACTTGTCCTTGTTCTATAGACAATAGTCCTATAGATAAAAATAAGAACAATTTACTTATAATTGAAAACAAACTAGGTAGAATTAAAGAAATAATTTGAATAACTATCAAACAAAGAGTAATGTATAAATAAAAATATCCAATAATATCTAGAAAATACAAAATAAATAAATAAATGAATGATTGTAAAATTTGGAAAGAATAATATTTCTTGACAATGGCAAGAAGATAGAGAAAAATATAGTTTTTCCTTATATAGAAAGTATTTATTTTTTTACTTTGGATAGGCAGTTTCATATTATAACGATTCAAAGTAGCGTAATCTACTACCAAAAAAAGTAAAAATAATTTCCCTTGAAAAGGAAGATAGCTTTTAAAATAGATTGACAAACTTATGATAACAAAAAACAAAAGGGTTATCCCAATAAAATTAAGATAACCTAAAATACTTTCACATTCTTTTTTAGAAAGTATTTTCATCTAGTTCTACCATAGAGCTGCTTGAGCAGCACTCTTCTTTTTCAATATATAAAGAACTGTTGCTGCAATACCCGAACCAATAGAACCTACTCCTGTGATTGCACCTACAATTGAAATTACTGCTGTAACTGTACTATAAGCACTAATCAAATTGACTACAGTAGCAGCAGCTTTTGTCGAAATTCCTAATGTCCCAGCCAACATAGGAAAAGAAACAACACCTAAGCTTAACCAACTAATGACTGCTAACATTGCTGAAACAATGAGAAATTTATTATGAAATTCCATTCTTTTAGATTTCATTTTAGTGTACTCCTTTTGTATATTATGTATGTTTTATTGAGAGTTAATTCGCACATGTTGTATTCCTAACTCTCTTCAAATGTTCGTCTATATTTTATACTACTTTTATTAACATATCTATAATAAATAAATTACTACTACATTTTCCTAGATTATCAAATTACTTTTATATCACTAAGACTCAATAAAAGATAATGTCTATTTAACTTTTATACGATTACTACCTCCTTTTTAGTTTACACTTCCTACATCATAAATAAACATACTCAACCCTCACAATCTCCAAATCACTCTTTTATATCATTGAAAATTGAGTTTCATCCTCTATACTAATGTAGGAAACCTATTAAAACATTCCTTTAATCCAATATAAGAATACTTTATTCCATTAATCTCTACCTGATATTATAGATAGAACCAAACTCTTATACTTAAAGGGACAAATAACGTTCCAACCATAATAAACCTCCTTTCTTTTTGAGAGCGTTTTCTTTATAGACTTAGTATAACAAAAACATGAAAAAAACAACATGACTTAGAAGTCAGGTTGTTGGGAAATCTATTTGTTTTTCTTCTAAGATTCTCTGAACTAATATCTGATCATCTAGCAATTCTGCTAGAGAAATTGCCTTTTCATAGAAACTTTCTGCCTCTAAAATATTCTTGTCTACAAATAAAGCATATTTTGCCTTTAGCAAAAATAGATGAGGTCGGTAAAAAACATGTCTTGTTTTAGCAATAATTTTCTCAAATGTTTGAATATATATCAGACTATCTTCTGTCTGAATTTGGATAAATAGGCTCAGAAGAACTTTTTCCATCTGAGCTAGGCTAGCCTTATCTTCATATTCTGAACATAGCAATACTTTTTGAGCTAACTCCTCAAAATGTTCTTTATCTTTTAATCCCATAGCACAACAAAAGAAATACAATTCAATAATCAACAAATCATTTACAGAAAAATATTTCTTTTTTAATAACTGCTGGAAATATTCTTCCACTAACCCTAAACCGTAGGTCACATCTGAACTACCATAAATATCAAAACGAGCTTGTGTCACATCCACAATTAACTGCTCTTCCTCAGGCAAATTCTCATAATAGTTTTCATATATTTCCTCAAGTATAGCTTCTTTTCGTTCGATTCTTCCCTTATCAGCGTAGGTTTGAGAATGAATCAGCTCATCTTTGAGTTTTAGGAATCCTTTTGGAATCTCTATAACCTTAACATCCACAATATTCTGTAATGATACTCCAAGTTTATCCGCAATCAATAATAATTTAGGAAGTGTTGCTAAAGCTTGCCCATTTTCAATACGTGCTAGCTGACGAATCGTCAACTCTGATTCATCACCACAAATATCTATCTGAGTTTTTCCACAAGATCGCCTAATAGTTTTGATTTTATAACCAATTTCACGTTTCAACTCATCCATAGTAATACTCCTTAAGTTGATTACAAAGATTTCTTTTTCTTCCTAATTCTTTTGTCAATCATGTACAAAACGATAATCGAAAACAGCGGTGGTACAATATAACTCTTTTCACTCATTGTCAGCTGAAATCCCAGAGTTGCTAGTATCTTAAAGATGAAAATATTCATCAAAAATAGAAAAACAAATACTAAAAAATATCTTAAAACCTTCTTCATTTCTTTTCTTCAACTCTCCTAATTTCTATAACTATTTTATCAAAAAAGTACGAACAACAATACAAATAAACTTCAAACGATATAAATAAACACCTCAACTGAACTTTTTGGCAAAAAATAGGCAGAACAAACGTCCTACCTACTAAAAATATGCTATTGAAAGGAAAATGATTTTTTTCTGACACCCTAGGCAAGCTTGGGACAAATAAATCATTGATAGTAACCTTTACGACATCCTATTTAAAGTTACTTCAATTTTTAATGTCCCTGCTATTTCTAAGCCACCTCTGGTATAATCTATTCCTAGTCAGAATAGATAACACCGTTCTAAATTACGATTCATAGTTACTTCAATTTTTAATGTCCCTGCTATTTCTAAGCCACCTCTGGTATAATCTATTCCTAGTCAGAATAGATAACACCGTTCTAAATTACGATTCATAGTTACTCCTTTTTTTGATTCGTTACTATAAGACACCTATTCCCTATAGAGCGTCTACTACCTCAAATTTATCCATTCTTTTTTTCTTTACTTCTGTATAAAAGAATGAAGACCATCATAAATAATGCAATCGTTGGTATATTGAAACTATCAAACCAAGTAAGTAAAGATACTTTATTCATGTCAGCTACTAATCTGATGATGATATAAGACATTGAACTAAGTAATACCATAATTTCAGGCCAAACTTTCAGTATTGATTTAATAAATTTCATATTAAACTCCAATGTGATGCATTCCTAGATTCTAGCCTAGCCATTTTAGCGCAGACTAACAAGTCATTCTTAACTGTTTACTCTACTCGCTTTTTATTGACCTTATATCCTAGATAAAAGAGCCCAAATAAAACAGGGTAAATTTCTGGATAAAATAGGGTATTGATTGGATTTCTCAAAATCAAATACGTTGCGATGTAGATTATGAGCGATACGGTAAAATAACCCTCAGTAAAGCCTAATAAAAATGTTTTCATAGAAAGCTCCTATCTACCTGACAAGAATGGCGGAAAAACGCTACCATTCATATACACAAAATCCTTTTGATTCATGTTCTTCATTTATAGTTTTGATTATTTTTTGACAAATCTTTGCGAAAAATACCAAAATATGCTGAGAAAAGCAAACCAACCAAAGTCCATTGCCAATTAAAGTATACTAACGAACCTGTACGAATCACATGAAGCGCGACATTAAGAATTATTCCCAACAAAGGAAATATAGTGGCTAGTTTAGGTAACAATGTATTGAGATTAAGGTTGCGATTATTCATTATCTAACGCCCACGACGAGCCAAATCTGAACCAAATTTGTAACCAGCATTAAAAATTTGTACAGCAGCATTCAGTACTCCTGCAATCCCAACTGCTTCCGCAAGACCAAAACCACCTTTTGTTCCCACTAATTCATCGTCAGATAATTGATAAAATTGTTCTAAGTTCATATTCGTCATTACTCCTTTGTATTATATTTTATTGCTATGTAAATGATTAAAATGAGTATTGGATAAGTAAATACTTCTGAAATATCCATAAAATTTATACTATACTGTCCAGATAATATTTTATAATCAATTAAAATTTGAACGATAGTAAAAATAATACGTAGCGATAACAATACCCCTAATAATATCACTTCTTTTTTTAAAAACATAGAAATGCCTCTCTGACTACAATCAGATTATGGTCTATTCGCATAATACCCCAAAGCTGCTCCTCCAGCAAAAAGCGCTGCTGCTCCACCTGCTACTGCTGCACCTATCTTCCAGATAGACACTCCGGCGATTACAAGAGGCAATGCTCCCCCATCCACATCCATCAACTCTTCTTCTGTAAGAGCTACAAAGTTCTGTTCCATTTTGTCAAAATTTGTCATCTTTTTTCTCCTCTTGTTCTATTTTTTCTAAATCTTATCTTCTAAAAAATGGGGTTCCAATAAATACACCGCGTAACAATAGACCTGTAATTAGACCCCGTTGATAGCTTTCCTTGCTACCACCCACCAGCAAAGCTAAGTCGCTCTCCTTTAATACTTCAATAGTATACTTATCATTCATTTCATTCATCTCTTATCCTCCTAAAAACCAAAACCTCTACGAAATCCAATGTACCAATCTGCAAGGGTCTTCACCCAACTTTCTCCACCTTGAATATCGGTCAATTCTTCCGAAGTTAGCTCAACAAATCCGTAATAATGTTCTTTCATTATTTTATTCCTTTCTTTTTCTTCTCACTTATCTATTCGAAAAAAATTTCAAAAATGTACAACTAAATTAAATTTTATTTAAAAAATAATTTAATGAACCATGAATAGAAAATTGGCAGATACATAAACCAAACTCCTTCCTTTTTCCTCTTACTTATCTATTCGAAAAAAATTTCGAAAATGTACAACTAAATTAAATTTTATTTAAAAAATAATTTAATATACCATGAATAGAAAATCGGTAGATACATGAAGCAAACTCCTTTTCTTTTCCTCTTACTTATCTATTCGAAAAGGAAGTCAAAAAAATAAGAATATCAGAAAATTTTCCGACATTCTTATTGATAAATTTGTAAGTCTATTAAAACTATTCTACCTTGTAAAAAAATCCCTCGGTACTACCATTGATAAGTTGGTGTCCAAACCATAAGCGGTCTTGTGTAATATCAGACGAGTCAGTATAGCCATTATCTGAAGAAGAGGTGACAGACATGGTTATAGGGATTCCTGCTGGCAAAAAGGCAATAGCTGCACCAGCACCTCCATCTTTAGAAACAGAACTTGCCTTGAGATAGTGGTCAATTTCCTTAGCATGTTCAATTGAAATCTTGGAATGATCACTTACTAAACCATTTTTGTCAAAGGTGAATTCAATACCTGTACGATTCCTCCAAGTGCCTGCGACACTAGAAAAATCTCCATTTTGAATTGCAGTAATATCCATCCCTTTACTTTCTGACGGAAGGCTTGTTTCTCCATTTATAAGACTTGTGACAGATTTCCAAAAGAAAGATCTTAGGTCAAGGGAAGGTGGTTTTGTCCCCAGTCCCTCTTCTGTATCTGATTCAATGACTAGTTCTAACCGTGTTCCATCCTGATTCAACTTGTATAGTTTAAGTTGGATTTGATTAGTAGATACTCGGGTAGATAATTGAAAATAACCATTTTCTAAAGGATTAAAATGTACTCGCTCTCCAATAAAGTCCAGATTGTTTTCTGCATTGGTCAGTCGAATAACTTCACCATTTTTAAGAGTTCGAATATCTAATAAATCGTAATAGTTAGAATCCATTTTTAGGGCAATCAAAAGTTCGTCCGTACCGTCTTGGTCTAAATCATACAAGCTATACTGTAATCCAGAATATTCTTTAGGATAAGTGTTTTTTAAGTTTGCTTTTGAATTGATCTCTGTATGTGAAGTTGACGAACCATCTAATACTTTGGCATATTCTTTAAGAACAGGATTATATAGGGTGTAATCAGGTTTCTTCTCTTCCGATGTAGAAGAAGTTGAACTAGTACTTGAAGCAATTGCTTCAGAACTTGTTGCAGAAGTGTTTTCACTCTGATGTTGGCAAGCCGTTAAAATAGAGATAGCTAATATACTAATACTGAATAGAAATAATTTTTTCATATGTTTAATCTTACAATTTGAAATTGTTTTTATACCCACTCACCGTTGTAATTGACACGGTAGCCATCAGGTGTAGTTGTATTGATTGCGAGTACACCAGAGCTATAGGCATAGTACCATTTGCCAGAAACTGTAAACCAGCCTGTTTTCATAGCACCTGAGCCGTCGAGATAGTACCACGTGCCGTTGTCTTTTACCCAGCCAGTTTGCATCCAACCAGAGTTATCAAAACGATACCAAACACCATTGATTTTTTCCCAGTCATTAGTTGTATAAGTGCCATCTTCGTGTTTATACCACCAGCGACCATTCGAATACATCCAAGTAGATTTAGACTGATGGGTCGTCATGGTTGTATCCGTGTTAGAATAGTTTCCAGATGACGAACTTGTAGAAGTTGACGAGCTAGATGAATTCGAACCTGATTGAGTAGTCGTGTTAATATTTGAATTTCTCGAAGGATTTCCGATAGTCACCTCTTTTCTAACTTTAAAGACACGTTTTCTTGTATCAGTTAAGTGATCATAAGGTGAACCAGCTTCCCCAGACATCTCCAAGATATATGTTCCAGCAGGAAACTGTTTTGAAACAAAAATATCACCTTTAAATTTATTGCTATAAATTAAGGGGAGTAGAAATTGGTCACTAACGTCTTTAGTTAAACCACTAAAAATTACCGCATTATGACTTTGATATACAACTTTTCCACTATCCTTATCAATTAAAGTAATATTTCCTTTGGCGGCTTTATCTCCCCCGTGTTGTAGTGGCTCTGAAATTTTTCCTTCGAAGCTAAGTCCAAAATAATCAATTTCAACCTTTGTAATTGTTGCTTCTATTTGTTTTTCAGTACTCGTATTCGAGATAGTATTTGCTTGATTATTTGATAAGACTTCTAGTTTGGTTACATAAGTGTAAAAAGGACCACCTTTTCCCAGATTTTCTCTGACATCAGCAGTTAACTTATAGCGAGTACCATTTAGCTCAAACTTCATGGTATAGATACCATAGTCTGTTGCTTTAAAGACAATTGTTTTACCGTTGAATGTGGCGATACCATTGGATTCAAAACTTGCAAATTGCTTAGAAAATTCTTGTCTATAAGCTTTGTCTACATAATCAACCGTTATAAATTCACTATTACCTTTAGAAAATGCTCCGAGTTGTGCTTTTCTTTTTTCTACAAGCGTCACATCTGTTGCGACTAAATCTGTATCACGATAACCAATAGCAGGGACTTCAACATAAGCATTGGCTGCTGGAGACCATACTTTGACCATTGGAATGTCTGCAGCATTGACACTTGAAATTGTAGCTCCTGTTGCTAGGAGTGATAAAACTGCTGTAGTCGTTAAAACGATTTTTTTCATAATTTTTGTATTCCTTTTCTTTTTATCTATTTTTTATAATCTTATCCTATACCCACTCACCGTTGGCATTGACACGATAACCGTCAGGTGTAGTCGTATTGATTGCTAGTGCACCAGAGCTATAGGCATAGTACCATTTACCAGAAACTGTAAACCAGCCTGTTTTCATAGCGCCTGAACCGTCGAGATAGTACCAAGCCTTACCGTCTTTCAACCAACCTGTCTGCATCCAGCCTGAACTATCGAAGTGATACCAGATATTATCTAATTTTGCCCACTGATTGTAAGGGTAAGACCCATCAAGTTGCATAAACCACCAACGAGAGCCCGATTGTTGCCAAAAACCCATACCCCTACCAATATCTTGCATTTGAAAAAAGAAACCTGGTTTATTAGTCCCGTTAGACTTACCTTGTTTTGTTTTCTTACTGGTATGAGTTCCGATTGCCTTCAAGTCTTTGTCAAAAAGATTCGCCTTAGTCGCAAATGTTTGAATCTGAGAAGAATTTGCTTCTGTATATTGAATGGCCTTTCCATAACCACCAGCTAATTCTTCAGAGCCACCAGATGATGTTCCGAAACTTTGTGCAACGGTAATCCATCCATTTTGAGTGACAGGGTTTTCAAAGGCTGCCAAACCCATATAGGTCAATTCTGAATTGATTAAGGATTCGTAGTGTCCAGTTTGACCAGATACACTTGCCCCACTACGAGATTTGACGTAATCTGCTTTTTCGTCATACCATTGATTAATAGCTGTCATAAATCCATCATAGTTCCAAGCTAAGTTTTCGGCTAGTGAAAAATTCCCTGAAGGCCAGGCACTCCAAATATCTTTATTAGATAAACGTTTATGATGCCTAGTTACAGAAGCTTCTGCTGCCCGAACGAAGGCTGTTTTTTCTAGTTCAGTTGACCATTTGATCGGAACATAGCTAGTAACTAGACCTTCATCTGCTGCCTCTTTTCGAATAGCATTGATACGATCTAAGATAGCCTGTTTATCTGGCGTTAAGAAAGTCCCTTCAATCCCAACTAGAGTAGTACCAGAAGAAGTACTAGTGACCTCAGAGTTTAAGATATTGTAGGATTGACCTTTGATTGCTTGAGTGGAAACCAGCCTATCATTAGCAACTACTGATTGTGATGTAACAATTCCTACCCCAAGAAGTGATAGAGCTGAAATCGTTGCAAGTGTGAACTTTTTAGCTTTGGTGTCCATTTCGTGTCCCCCTATTTTTATTTATTGTAAAATAATCAGTTTGTCCTAAAATCTAGACTTTTTTGGACAAACTTGATAAAATGGAAGTGTAATAATAATTGGTCAAAATGCTGGATTTTAGAACCTTTTTTCTAACGAAAACGCTTCTAAAATAGACTGTATTTTCTGTCCAAAAAATCCTAGGTTTTTTGACAAGAACTATGAATTTTTTATCCAATTGTGAAAGGTGCTTTTTGATACTCCTAAGATGTCTGCACCTTCTCGTAAGGTTATTTCTTTTTTCTTATATTGAGCTATCACATCAGGGAGATTATTCGGAACAACCAATTTTGGTCTGCCGAATTTCTTCCCTTTTTTCTGTGCTTCCCGTATTCCTTCCATTTGTCTTTGTTTGATTTGTTCTCTTTCAAACTGTGCCACATAAGATAGGACTTGTAAAACGATATCGGAGATTAGTTTTCCTGTGATATTATCATTGCTATTCTTTGTATTTAATAAGGGGAAATCTAAAACAGTTATATTTACTTTCTTTTTCTTAGTAATTGCTTGCCATTGTTCTAAAATTTCATCATAGTTTCTTCCCAACCTATCAATTGATTTAATAACCAATTCATCATTTTCTTTCAAGGTAGTTAATAATTTTTGATATTCCATTCTGTCAAAATCTTTTCCTGAAACGTAATCAATAAAAATATTCTCTTTTGATAATTTGTTTTCTACCAATGCTGAAAATTGCCTATCAATATTTTGTTCTTTTGTAGATACTCGAACATAACCGTAACGCATAAAAACTCTCCTTTTTACACTTATTGTAAAATATAAAAGAGGGCAAAATGCCCTCAAGGAGTAGTGTATTCAATTTCTAGCAATTATATATTAGTTCAAACTACTTCATCAAGACTTAAAAGTATGTAAAAAATCACAAACTAAGACCTTCTTCATTCCTTTTCTTCAACTTTCCTAATTTCTATGCCTATTTTTTATCAAAAATACATGTAAAACTCCAAATGATGCAAATAGACACTTCAACTGTACTTTTTAGCAAAAAAATAGGCAGAACAAGCGTCCTACCTACTAAAAATATGCTATTGAAAGGAAAATGATGTTTTACTGACACCCTAGGCAAGCTTGGAACAAATAAATCATTGATAGTAACATTTGTGACATCCTATTTATTACTACAATTGCCAATGTCCCTGCTATTTTTAAGCCGCCTCTGGTATGATCTATTCATAGTCAGAATAGATAACACCGTTCTAAATTACGATTCATAGTTACTCCTTTTTTTGATTCGTTACTACAAGACTCCTATTTACCTGATAAGAGGAGAGATGGTTCTCTTTACATGTGCAAGATAATTTTGAATCAGATTCATCATTTATCGTTCTGATTATTTTTTGACAAATTTTTCTGTTTTCTTCTCCGAAGACTTTAAAAATTTTTTTCTAATTAAATCATCCATATAGGGACCAAATATACCAACTACTAAACCAATAATAAAACTTTTAAAATCCATAATTACCACCAACATGTCGCTGCATAGGCCACACCTCCAAATATAGCTCCTCCCGCAGCACCAGTTGCTGCACCTTGCCATGTTCCTGTTTTAATTCCTAGCTGAAGACCTCGTGCTGCTCCTCCTCCAACACCTGCTTTGGCAAAATCTCCCCAATTGCATCCGCCACCTTCAAGGCAAGCAAGCATCTCAGTATCCATAATTTCAAATTGTGACATCGTTTTTGTATTCATAACGAATACCTCCTTTTTTATTTTTAATATTTATCTTGTTGCAAACTTGACAAGTTTGGTATAGCGGTGTTTATTAAATTTTTTCATCCAAATCTTGAATTACTGAAATAATCATTCCCTGTATTCCTCTTATTTATCTATTCGAAAACGAATCCAAAAATATAATATATGATGTCAATTTTAATAAACTATATTAATAAAATGCATTGTAAACATTTCGCCCAAATGCTCTACCAGCATTATAGATACTACCGAAAAATCTTCCCGTACTATCAATCACTTTATGGACATCGATGTTAATATTACCTCTCCATGGCACTCGACCGCCCTCTACTGTTGCTAAATCTTTTTCTGTAAGACTTGTAAATCTTTCTTCAATTTTTATCATATTCATTATGTATGTTCCTCTTTATCTATAATTTTTTATTAAAACAAATAATTGTAAACCATTTCGCCAAACTTCTGCCCCGCCCAATAAACCGGTCCTAAAAGTAATGTCCCTAAAGCATAAATCCCAACTACTCCAACTATGAAAATGAATACTTTTACAGGAATTGACTGCAAACTGTAAAAATTCTCTACTCTAGTAATCCAACTTTCTATTATGCGTTCCATTAGCGCTCATCCTTCCCTGTTAACGTCCACGACGCTTAGCATGTGCTCCTGAAGCACCATCTACCGCACCCAATAAAAATGTTCCTGCAATTGCGACTCCTCCAACTACTACCAGACCAAATAGCAAGCCTCCTTCTACATCGGCCAATTCCTCATGACTCATTACATGAAAACTATTTTCCATATTTTTAATTTGTTCCATCTTATTCTCCTTTTTTGATTCTTAACGATTGAAAAAGGTAGTTATTTGTATTTCCTTTTTCATATATTCTGTTCATTGTTGTAGGTAAGCTTTACTCTCTAAATGTTATCTTAGAATCCAAATAATGCACGACGTAAAATGAACCCCACCATTAAACCATGTTGGTAACTTGCCTCACTACCACCCACCAGCAAGGCTAAGTCGCTTTCCTTTAATACTTCAATAGTATATTTATCATTCATTTCATTCATCTCTTATCCTCCTAAAAACCAAAACCTCTACGAAATCCAATGTACCAATCTACAAGGGTTTTCGTCCAATTTTCTCCACCTTGAATATCGATCAATTCTTCCGAAGTTAGCTCAACAAATCCGTAATAATGTTCTTTCATTATTTTATTCCTTTCTTTTTTCTCTCACTTATCTATTCGAAAAAAATTTCGAAAATGTACAACTAAATTAAATTTTATTTGAAAAATAATTTAGTAAACCATGGATAGAAAATTGGTAGATACATGAAGCAAACTCCTTCCTTTTCCTTCTCACTTATCTATTCGAAAAAAATTTCGAAAATGTACAACCAATTAAATTTTATTTGAAAAATAATTTAATGAACCACGGATACAAGATTGGTAGATACATGAACTAGGCTCCCTTCTTTTTCCTCTTACTTATCTATTCGAGAAAGAATCCAAAAATGTACAACTAATTAAATTTATTTGAAAAATAATTTAGTAAACCATGAATAGAAAATTGGTAGATACATGAAGCAAACTCCTTTCCTTTTCCTCTTACTTATCTATTCGAAAAAGAAGTCAAAAAAATAAGAATATCAGAAAATTTTCCGATATTCTTATTGATAAACTCATTCAAATCTAACAGATATTAGACATTGAGATGTTTTTTAAGGGTTCTTCTGGCTGTTCGTGATACGGGGAAATGCAAGCCTTCTAACAAGGTCACTTCTGTGGCAGTCATCTCTTCAATGGCTTGTAAACTGACTAACGTATTGCGATTGGCATAGACAAAGTAATCTTTTTCAGCCTTGGCAGCGATATCCTTGAGACTGCCATAAATGGTCTTGATAGAATGATTGGCATAATAAACCTTGATACGGTGGGATTCCACTGAGGTTTCAAAGGCTAAAATCTCATGGTAGGGCAGAGTAAAGCCCCGTCTTCCCTCAAAACTATAGGTAAAGAGACGCATATTTTCCCTCTTATCCACTGCCAGTACATAGTCCAGACAACGCTCCAGCTGACGACGGTAATCCTCCTCAGGCTGATCCTTGGAAATAAAATCCAAGGCAGACAAATGGTAGCGAAAAGCTAGAGGCAAGGCCTCCGAGTGTGTGGACACAAAGACAATGCTTGTAAAGGGATCCCGCTCCCGAACCTGTTGAGCAACCTGAAAGCCCCGTTCACGCTCTCCATCAATCTCTAAATCCAATAAATAGAGCTGGTAATGGTCAAAATACTGAGAATACTTTTCAACATCCCCATAGTTTTTGGCAATATCAATTTCCAATCTTAAATTGCGAGAGCGACCGATATCTAGTAAAGTCTGCTCTATCCGTCCTTGCTGGACTCTATCGTCTTCCAAAACTAAAATTCTCATTCCTCTCCCCCTCGTTTCTCATCCTTAAATGGCAATTCTAAATCTTGTCTAAAAGTCGTCTCTCCTAGCTGGGTATCTAAGTTTAAATCATAATGAAAAACCATGTCCTCCAAGGTTGCCAAGCCCAGTCCACTGTGGTTATCCTTGGTAGAGTAACCCTTTTGACTGAGAATACTGGGATTCAGTTCTTCTTTCTTACGAGTGTTTTCAATGATAAAACGGACACTCCTATCACCTGCCAATAAAGCAACCCGAATCTGCGGATTTTCAGCCTCACTGGCTGCTTCTAAAGCATTTGTCGTGAGGATAGAGAGGATACGGATAGCCTCCAACATAGGCAATGCCAGCTCTTCGACAACCCCCACCGTCTCCAAACTAAAATGAATTCCCTGCTTATCTGCCACAATCATGGCTTTTGCCAAGGTATTGCGAATAGCTATATCATGGATATTGTGAAGATTAAAGGCCGTGTAATCCGCCTTCCTCAGCTTTTCATTAGTCTTTAGAAAGACATCTTGATAAATGGTAGATACCTCAGCCATGTCTTGATTTGCTATGGCAGGCTCCATGCTGGCGACAATTCCCGCAAAATCATGACGGAAACCTCGAACCTCATCATAGAGATGTCCCAACTTATCCACCATTCCTTGCAAGGAACGATTTTCATCTTCCTGTCTCTGAATGGTCTGCTCATCACGATAAACCTGCTCCAAATGCTTGATGTAAAAGAGCCAAGAGAAAAAGAGAATGAAAATCAGGAGAGAAATGGTCGTATCAAAACGAACGTAGAACGAACTATTTCTATTGGTCATAAACGAAGAGAATATCCTAAATCCAGTCAGAGGTAGGATAATGAAAAAACTCTTATAATAGTGGGTTTTGAAAGCATCTGAAAAGAATAAATCCAAATCCAAAGAACAACGTTTCATAATTGTAGAACATAGAAATATTGATAATAAATCAAATACAGATCTATATAAAGTGGAAAACGAATCTACAAAACAACAAGGCTCACCAGATAATACACGAATCCAAATTGTCAAAAATAAATAACGAATACTTTGAAAGAAGAGAAAAAGATACAGAGAAAGAAAAAAAGCTTCCCCTTTTCCCTTGTGCAATACTAGTAAAAAAATACAGTAAAAGAAGAGAATGATTCCTATATGAAATAATTCTCCAAATGTTTGGCGAGCAGATAAACTAATTAAAAATACAAGGACCCAATAACGTTTTTTATAAAATTCTGGGGAAATTTGAGCACCCAAATAAATAGTAGGAACCATGGTTGAAACGACTACCAACAGTATATATAGCACAGAAACTAAGAATTCTAAAATAATCATAAATAAATCTAATCTCTAACGAATACTGTGAATTTAAGCAAAGTGTCTACCCGTACTAAATAACTTATCGCACCATTTTACGGCATCTTCAAAAATCCCTCCACCATTCACTTTCTCCAAAGCCTCTGGAGTTAATTCTTCAAATTGTTTCAATTCTACAAATATATTTTTCATTTCCATGACAGACTCCTTTTCATTATTTTATAGACAACTCTATCCCCTGCTCCATCTACAAAAGGCTTTAGTTTTCTTTTAAAATACAAGAAATCTAAAGCCTCTTGAAAATGGTATATTGGTTAGAGCGTTAACGATTAGTTGTGAAGATGTTATTTTTATTTAACCACAACCACTTTATAATATTCGTTTGAGTGTGGAGATTCAATTTTAATTTTTTCACCATATAAACCATCGATTTCTTTATCCAGATAATCTGAAACTCCTGATGGCAAGCGTTTCATCTTAAGAATTTCACCAGATTGATCCGCATAGGCTAGGATGTGATAGTGGGTTGTAGCCATACCATCATCAATCAATACAAAGTAACCTGTTTTGAGCTTACCTTGCTCATTTTCTAAATAGTATAGTTTATTGTTATTGATTGTAAAGTGGGTAGCTCCAAGACGAAGTCGTGCACCTGGATTTTCTAAATAGACATCATTGCCAACTTTTTTAATCTCTGAATAGGTTGTCATTGCTGGGATATTAATCACACGATGTCCATTTTCATCAAAGTAGTAGCGATTTGGTAAGTTTTGGAAGTTCTGTAAAACTGCCTTAGGATCAATTTCTTGTCCTTCTTCTTTATTATCCACTAAAGCTAAGGTAGTATTTGCAACCTCATCTCCATATTTATTAGAAAACTTCTTGAACTCTGGTCTGATATACCAGGCATTCTTTTCAATAATAACATCGTCACCTTTAGCATTTAGCAAATATTCTTGCCCATCTCCAAGTTTGACAATATCATGAATACTGTATCCAGCATCTTTTCTATTTGCTAGATAGCCATCCTTACCAATGACATAACTTTCCCCATCACTGGCTGGAACAGCTCTATCTGCGACCATAGCACCTGATTTTTCAAAGTAAGACCATTTACCATTTGGAGTCGCCCATCCTGTTGCCATAGCGCCACTGCCTTTGAGATAATACCATGTAGATCCTTCTTTGTACCAACCTGTACGCATGGCGCCACTACTTGCGAGCGAATACCATGTGTTACCTTCCTTGTACCAGCCAGTGCGCATAGCACCACTATCTGCTAGAGAATACCAAGTATTGCCGTCTTTGAGCCAGCCTGTCTGCATTTTACCAGTGCTGTCGAAGTGATACCATGAGCCAGCATTTTGTACCCATTTATCCTTAGCTAGACTGCCATCTTGTGAAAGATTCCAGTCAGCACCATTTTTAACCCAAGTATCTGCAGCCTGTGCTTGGTTGATAGACAAAAGT
Organism: Streptococcus sp. 1343; assembly: GCF_013277355.1. Lineage (NCBI taxonomy): Bacteria > Bacillati > Bacillota > Bacilli > Lactobacillales > Streptococcaceae > Streptococcus > Streptococcus sp. 1343. The sequence goes on along the minus strand of NZ_VMMT01000057.1, from coordinate 9,467 downwards.
AGACCAGCACCTGCAAGCAAACCAAGTGTAAGTAGTTTAGATTTTTTCATAGCCATTTCCTCCTTTATTGAATAGCTATAAGAGGGCTTCCCCTCTTTATTTAGCTATATTCTAATACTTTTCATTGTCAAAGTCAATAATATTGTGAAAAATTAGACAATATTACCAATATCTACGAATTGTATTTTGAGTAATACCGTATTGATTCATATAAGAAACATATTGACCTGGATATGGAGCATGAACTACCTTTCCACCACCAACATAAATACCTACATGGTCATTTGTCTCTTCACTATTATACAAAATCAAATCTCCAGCTTGTTGAGAACCATTACTTATATAGCTTCCTCCTGTTGCTTGACCATAGGTTACTCTAGGAATACTAATATCAAACTTAGCATGAATAGCCATCGTAAATCCTGAGCAATCTACGCCACTATTCAAATCTGCCCCACCCCAAACATATGGGATTTTTCCTACAAATGTCTCTGCGTATTCACCAAGTGCCTGTCCACGATTTTCTACCCATACACCACTGGCTCTAAAGAAGTATGGTGTACCATTCACACGTTGATAACCAGTGACCATAGCACCACTAGCAGATAAGTAGTAATAATTGCCATCAGGTTGAATCCAAGTATTTTCTTTCATCCATCCTTGGTCATCAAAATAGTACCACTTGCCATCTAATTGTTCCCAATTTTTAGCATACCCACCTGAACCGTATTTAAACCACCATTTACCATTGGTTTGCATCCATGTTCCTTTCGGATCACGATATTGATTGAAAGCTTTCTTCTCTTGATTGCCCTCTGCTTGGGTTTCTTTATCTTCAAAACCAATCAATTTTACTTGATCAGCTTCTTCAGCTTTTATCTTGCCTTGATTAACTAATTGAGCAATCGCTTCTTTCTCACTTGCTGATGGGGAATCAGCATAGGCTACCGTAGTATTTGCTAGGAGAACGCCTCCTGCAAGAACTAACAAACTAGAATAAAGATATTTTTTCATCATAAAAATCCTTTCTTTTCTCCTTTTTGGAGATTGATTTTTTCTGACTCCATTATATCCCTTATTTGTCCTCAGATTTCTACTGTCCCTAGAAAGACTAAATCTGTTCCTAAACGGTCACTTATACTCAATGAAAATNNCAAAACACTGTTTTGAGGTGGCAGATAGAGCTGACATGGTTTGAAGAGATTTTCGAAGAGTATTAAGCCAAATAAAAAATTCCAAAGCAAATGCCTTGGAACTCCGATTTCTATTTTCCTTGAATAATCTTAACCACATCTCCTACACTTTGGAGTTGGTCAATTTCCTCATCGCTGATTTCGATATTAAATTCATCCTCCAGTGTCAAGATAAACTCCATCAAGTCAACAGAATCCGCATCCAAATCGTCTTTCAGACTCAAGGATTCTGTCACGACAAAGTCCTCTCCCTGTCGCTCTTGGATAATGGTCACAATACGGTCAAAAATTTCTTTTTCTGTCATCTCTTTTATTCTCCTGAAAATTCACGCGCAGTCTGGGCAACTACGTCTGTTTCTAGCATGGTACGAATCTGGCGAATCGTACTATAAACAGCCTTGGCATCGCTTGAGCCATGAGTCTTGACAACAGGTGCCTTGACACCAAACAAGACCGCTCCACCAACATCTGAGTAGTTGAGCTGTTTTTTCAAACCTCTGAGGCTATCCTTGAGAAGGAGTGCGCCTAGTTTCGCTCGAAGACCACCACCTGTAATAGCTGTCTTGAGCAATCCCATGATTCCCATGGCTGTCCCTTCGATGGATTTGAGCACAGCGTTTCCCGTGAAACCATCTGCCACGACAACATCCGCAACGCCATTCATCAAATCACGTGCTTCCACGTTTCCGATAAAGTTCAAACTTTCATCAGCTGCTAGTAATTCGTAAGTTTCCTTACGAAGCGGGTCACCCTTGCTACTCTCTGTTCCATTGTTAAGTAAGCCAACACGTGGTTGCGCAATGCCACGGACATTTTTAGCATAGAAAGAACCTAGAACCGCATATTGATGGAGGTGCTGGGCTGTATTTTCTGCATTGGCACCGAGGTCCAGCATGTCAAACCCCTTCCCATCTACAGTCGGCAAAGTCGACATAAGTCCAGGACGATCGATGTTCTTGATACGACCCACGATGAAGAATCCTGCCGCCAACAAGGCACCTGTATTCCCAGCCGAGAGAACAGCGTCTGCTTCTCCTTCTTTGACAGCCTTGGCCGCCAATACCATACTGGCATTTTTCTTCTTCCGAATAGCTCTCGTAGGTTCATCGTCTGAATCAATCTTTTCATCCGTATGGATAATGCTGACGCGCTCTGTCGCTGTCAGATATTGCTTGATTTTAGCTTCATCTCCGTAGAGTTGAACCTCAATATCTGAAAAGTCAGCTAGGGCTTGATTGACACCCTCAACGATGGCTTGAGGTGCGTAATCGCCCCCCATGGCATCTACTGCGATTTTTTTCATTTCTTTTCCTCTTTTAGTAATTGTCCCCAGTCTGCTAGGGAATCAATAAATTTCTTTGATTTTAGGTGAATCCCAACGTACTCTTCGTAGAGCTGATCCATAAACTGGCGTAAGTCTTGCTTGATATCGGGCTTGAGCGAAATGGTCTCCAAGGTCTCAAAATCAATGGCTTGAAATTGATTGAGCAGATAAGGGATATTGGGATTGAGATGGCAACGTCTCTCATCCTCATGATAATGCTCTGAACAGAGGCAGGCTCCATATTTGAAAGAAAAGTCAAAAGCCTGACCGACCCGATGGCAAAAGACACACTCATTAAAATTAAGGCTGATCCCAAATCGAGTCAAAATTTGAATTTCAAAAATATTGGTCAAAACCTGATAATCCAAGCCTGCTTCCATCAACTCCAAAGTCTTTTGCAAAAAAGCAAACAAGGGAGCATCCTGCTGATTGTCCTGCAAACTAGCATCTGCAAGAGCTGCCACATAGGTCGCATAGGCCATGACAAAGAGGTCACTATTAATCTTGGGAAAAGTCATGACCTCATGATAGTCTTCGATGTAACTGAGTCCGTCATCATTGATTCGCAAGAGAAATCGTGCCAGCACCAAGGGCTGAATAACAGGCGCCAGCTTAGACTGACCAGCGTGTTTGACAAAAAACATGCGTTTGCCAACCTGCTCTGTAAAAATTTTGACGAGCTTGTCATCCTCACGAAAATTGCGATTATAGAGCACCAAGCCTTGACTCGTGATAGACTGAATCATGCTTCTCTCATATACTCCTCAAGTCGTTTCATGGCTTCTTTGATAGTCTCCATGCTGGCTGCATAAGACAGGCGAACATAACCTTCTCCATAACACCCAAAGGCAGCACCAGGGATAAAGGCAACAGCCTTCTTCTGAGCAAAATCCTTTAGAAAGGCAAAGGAGTCTTGGTTGTAACCAGCTGGAATCTTAGCAAAGATATAGAAGGCACCGTCTGGTTTGATAATCTCAAAACCAAGAGCAGTCATTTTCTCGATAATATAATCACGACGCTGGATATATTCCTTCTTCATAGGCTCCGCATCGTTTTTACCAGCCGTCAAGGCCTCCACCGCAGCGTGTTGCGCCATGGTATTTGCGGCAGTCACCAAGTACTGGTGACTCTTGATTAACTGAGCTGTGAAGGCCGCAGGAGCGAAAATTAGTCCCAAACGCCAACCGGTCATAGCATGCGATTTAGATAGACCATTGATAATGATAGCCTGGTCTCTCAACATCGTTCCTAGAGATACATGGGCTTCGCCTGTATAGGTCAATTCTGAGTAAACCTCATCACAGACAACGAAAATTTCGTACTTGCGTAAAACGTCTGCCAAGGCCTCCAACTGCTCCCGACTATAGGTAATTCCTGTCGGATTAGCTGGATAGTTGAGAATAACCGCCTTGAGCTTGTCTCCCTGCTCCAAAATGGCCTTTTCCAACATCTCAGGAGTCAAGACAAAACCATTTTCAGTTGTGTCAATCTCGACAATCTCTGCCCCAACTAGATTGACAATCGGTTCATAACCTGGATAGGCAGGAGCTGGCAAGAGCACCTTGTCTCCCTCTTCCAAAATAGCTGTCAAAGTCGCAGATAAAGCCTCTGTCGCCCCAATTGTAACCAGGATTTCATTTTCAGGAGCATAGTCCAGTTGGTACTTTTCCTTAACAAAGTCACTGGCTGCCTGACGTAGAGTCAGCAGACCACTCATCCCTGTATAGTAGGATTGGTTCTGGTCAATCGCTCGCTTGGCCGCCTCCTTGACATGATCTGGCGTTGTAAAATCAGGTTCCCCCAAGGTCAAACGCAAGACCCCAGGAATCTCCGAAATAGCCTGGTCAAACTGACGAATCAACGAAACTTGAATCTTATCTAACTGTTTATTAAAGCGCTTAGTTAAGTCCATAGATACCTCCTACTGTAAAAACGTATCTCTATTATACTACAAAAGCCCCCCGACCGCAAAAATACATAATAGAATAACTTTCCACTTTCTACTTTACTTTTCCTGTTTTTATGTCTATAATGGTAAAAGATTTTATTTGGAGGTTTTTATGTCATTTCTATCAAAAAATGGAGCAGGTATCTTGGCCTGCCTTCTCATTTCTATCGTATCTTGGTACTTAGGAGGATTCTTCCCTGTGATTGGCGCGCCCGTTTTTGCCATTTTCATAGGCATGCTCCTACATCCCTTTCTCTCGTCCTATAAACAACTGGATGCTGGTTTGACCTTTAGTTCCAAGAAGTTGCTCCAATATGCCATTGTCTTGCTTGGTTTTGGTCTCAATATCTCGCAGGTCTTCGCAGTTGGCCAATCTTCACTCCCTGTCATCCTGTCCACTATCTCAATAGCTCTGATTATTGCCTACCTCTTCCAGCGTTTCTTTGCACTGGATACAAAACTGGCTACCTTGGTTGGAGTAGGTTCTTCTATCTGTGGGGGTTCTGCCATTGCAGCGACAGCGCCCGTTATTGATGCTAAGGAAAAGGAAGTAGCCCAAGCCATTTCCGTTATCTTTTTCTTCAATGTCTTGGCTGCGCTCATCTTTCCAACCCTCGGCACCTGGCTTCATCTATCCAATGAAGGCTTCGCCCTCTTTGCAGGGACTGCGGTCAACGACACTTCCTCTGTAACGGCTGCCGCCAGCGCTTGGGACAGTCTTTACCAAAGCAATACCCTCGAGTCTGCAACCATTGTTAAACTCACACGTACTTTGGCCATTATCCCTATCACGCTCTTTCTCTCCTACTGGCAAAGTCGCCAACAAGAAAACAAGCAAAGCCTACAACTGAAAAAAGTCTTCCCACTTTTTATCCTTTACTTTATCCTTGCATCGCTCCTAACCACCCTTCTGACCTCTCTCGGTGTGTCTAGTAGTTTCTTTACCCCTCTCAAACAACTTTCCAAATTCCTCATTATCATGGCCATGAGTGCTATCGGTCTCAAAACCAATCTAGTAGCTATGGTCAAATCCAGTGGAAAATCCATTCTTCTTGGAGCCATCTGCTGGATTGCCATCATCCTCACCACTCTTGGTATGCAGACCCTTATCGGCATTTTCTAATACTCTTCGAAANNTTGAGCAGCCTGCGGCTAGTTTGCTCTTTGATTTTCATTGAGTATAACACAAAAGGTAGCCCACCAGCTACCTTTTTCTTATGCTTCCTCAATCAAGCGTGTATGTTCTCTCTTGATGCAACGATTCATCACGATGTCATCACATCCACCAGCACGCAAAATCTCTTCTGCTTCTAGACTTTCAAGTCCTAGCTGTGCCCAAAAAATCTTAGCATCAGCCTTGAAAAAATCACGCGCCACATCTGGCAAAAACTCACTGCGACGGTAAACATTGACAATATCTACAGGAAAAGGAATCTCTGCTAGACTAGCATAAGCCTTTTCACCCAATATTTCGCCACCTGCCGCCTTGGGATTGACTGGAATAATTTTATAACCCCGAGCCTGCATTTCCTTGGTCACTCGATTACTGGTTGTTTCCTCACGATCTGATAACCCCACTACAGCAAGGGTTTTACTCGTTGCGAGATACTGACGAATCACGCCATCACTTGGATTGATAAATTCTTGACTCATAGAAATCCTCCTTTTTCATCAGTATAGCACATTTTGAAAAGGCTTGCATAATTCTACTACAAAAAGGAGGACTAGCCCCCTTTTTATTTAGCCTCGTACCAGGTTGCCCCTTCATTTTCATCTGCGATGAGGGTAACACTGAGTTGAATGGCTTCTTCCATGGTTTGTTTGACCAATTTTTTCATCTCTGCCAATTCAGATTTAGGAACTTCAAGGACGATTTCATCGTGCACTTGCAGAAGCATCTTAGTCTGATAACCACCTGCAACCAAGGCTTTATCTAGCTGAATCATGGCAATCTTGAGAATATCTGCTGCCGAACCCTGAATAGGAGAATTGATGGCTGTCCGCTCCGCAAAACCACGAATATTAAAGTTGCGCGAATTGATATCTGGCAACTCACGACGACGCTTGAAGAGGGTCTCCACATAGCCCTTATCACGCGCCTCACGCACCACTTCATCCATGTAGTTTTTAATACCTGGGAAGCGTTCAAAGTAGGTATCAATGTAGGCTTTGGCCTCCTTACGGCTAATGCCCAGATTATTAGACAAACCAAAGTCTGAAATACCATAAACCACTCCAAAGTTAACCGCCTTGGCATTGCGACGATCGTTTGCAGTCACATCCTCAGGACGCTCAATGCCAAAGACCCGCATGGCTGTCGAGGTATGGATGTCCGCTCCCTCTTGGAAGGCCTTAATCAAGTGCTCATCCTTAGAAATATGCGCCAAAACGCGCAATTCAATCTGTGAATAGTCCGAGCTGAGCAATACACTATCCTCCCACTCAGGCACAAAAGCCTTACGAATGAGACGACCCTGCTCCAAACGGGCAGGAATATTTTGCAGGTTTGGATCCACACTAGACAGACGACCTGTTTGGGTCAAATCCTGCACATAACGAGTATGAATCTTGCCATCATCCAAAATCCAGTCCTGCAAGCCAATTACATAAGTCGATTGAATCTTAGCAATTTGACGGTAGTCTAGGATTTTCTTAACAATCGGAGCAATAGGAGCCAAGCGTTCCAAGACATCCACCGCTGTCGAATAACCTGTCTTGGTTTTTTTAGTGTATTCTAAAGGAAGTCCCAATTTTTCAAAGAGAAGCACGCCCAACTGCTTAGGCGAGTTGATATTAAACTCCTCACCAGCCAACTCGTAAATCTCTTGAGTCAGTTTTTCAATGACAAGCTCATTTTCAGCCTGCATCTCACACAAAGTCTCTTTCTTGACCCTAATTCCAGCTATTTCCATCTTGGCAAGGACAAAAGCCAGAGGTTGCTCTATATCATAAAGAAGCTCTAATTGCCCATTTTCGCTGAGTTTTTCAAGCAAAATAGGCTCTGTTTCAACCAAAACAGCAAGTTTACAAGCTAAGTGTTCCAAGAATTTCTCACGTTCAGGAATGGCCTTTTTAACACCCTTACCGTAGAAAGTTTCATCATCAACCAAGTAAGTCTGACCATAAAGACTAGCGATGGTCGCAATTTCATTGTCCTCCACAGTCGAAAGGAGGTATTTAGCCAAACGGATGTCAAAAGCAGGCGCCTGCAAATCCACACCCAAACGTTGCAAAAGAACTTTAACCTTCTTAAAGTCATAAACTCTCAGAGATGTTTTTTCTAAGAAATCCTTGAAAATCGGGTCTTGCAACAGCTCAAGCTTGTCTGTGGCATAGAGCTTATCCCCACAAGACCAGGCAAATCCAACCAAATTATCCGTATGGTAATTCTCACCAAAAAGCTCAAAGTGGAAGATAGACTCTTCACTCAGCATATCTTGACTGATTTGGTCAACAATAGTAAAATCCAAACTCTCAGACACATCAGCTGACGACACATTTAAAGCCTGCTTGAGCTGTTTGAAGCCCATCTCATCGTAGAATTTTCCAAGATTTTCAACATCTGGACCACTATAGACCAAGTCCTCTAAACCAATCGCAATCGGTGCCTTGGTATCAATGGTCGCTAGTGTTTTAGACAAAAAGGCCTGTTCCTTATCATTAATGAGATTTTCCTTCATCTTAGAAGCCTTCATCCCATCGATATTTTCATAAATCCCCTCAAGCGAACCATACTCCAGCAAGAGCTTGATACCCGTCTTTTCACCGATTTTGGTCACCCCAGGGATATTATCCGACTTATCTCCCATAAGCGCCTTGAGATCGATAAACTGCGTCGGTGTAATGCCCATCTTTTCCATGAGATAATCTGGCGTAAAGGCCTCAAACTCAGCCACACCTTTCTTGGAAATCTCAACCACCGTATGCTCATCCGTCAGCTGAATCAAGTCCTTGTCCCCACTGACAATGGTAATATCAAAACCATCCTGCTCTGCTAGCTTATCCAGTGTCCCAATGATGTCATCCGCCTCATACTGAGCCAACTCATAGTGACGAATCCCCATATGATCCAGCAACTCACGAATAAAGGGAAATTGCTCACGAAACTCATCCGGAGTCTTAGCCCGACCACCCTTATAGTCCGCATACATCTCTGTCCGGAAGGTCGTCTTCCCCGCATCAAAAGCCACCAAAATATGACTAGGCTCAACCCGCTCCAACAAATGGCTCAACATCAACTGAAAGCCATAAATCGCATTGGTATGCAAACCAGCCGCATTCTTAAAACGGTCCAACTGCTGATAGAGCGCAAAAAACGCCCGAAAGGCAACAGAAGACCCATCAATCAATAATAATTTTTTCTTATCCATACACCCATTATAAAGGAAAGAATCAAAAAATACCATTGGGAAGAGCTAGAGCAAGTATTTTTCAAACTTTTTCCCGAATAAATAGATAGAAGCATTGAAACTAGTAAACTTAGATTTAAAAATGTGCTATAATGAAAGACAAACTATAAGAAAAGTCAATAGTTTATCTAAAATATTTCTTATTTCAATTTGATGATTTAGCGATGATTTTAGAGCATGGCAAAAATCCCTTGAAAAAGTCCATTTTTTTCAAAGGTAATCTTGTGTTAATTTCAGAAATTACATCACTTTTTGTTCGTCAAATGGTAGCTCTTTTTTAGGAGATAAAACATGGTTCGGATAAGTTTTTTTGCAAGGTGGATGATGGCTACATTGTAATGTTTTCCTTGTTCTAACTTAGTCTTAAACTAGGCCTTAAAAAAGCGATTGCATGCTTTGCCAGCTGATGAACGACTACAGAAACGTCAAGAAGAGCTCCAACCCCTAATGGAAGACTTCTTTGCTTGGTGTCGGCGTCAGTCAGTTTTACCTGGTTCAAAACTAGGAAGGGCAATTGAATACAGTCTCAAGTATGAAGAAACCTTTAAGGCCATTTTGAAAGACGGGCATCTGGTCCTTTCCAATAATCTAGC
>NZ_VMMT01000056.1:0-4059 GCF_013277355.1 Streptococcus sp. 1343 | reverse complement strand
AAAATTAAAACGCTTTCAAGAGTTTGTAGTATAATAGATTTCAGTTTCAAAAACTAGCCAAGTCAAACAGCTCCTCTAAAAGTACTTTCAGAGGAGCAAGTCGACCTATAATAGGAGAATACCAAAATTTAGTTTACAATTTCTGACAATTTTACTTTGCGATCTTCAAACATAGACTGGGTACAAGCATCTGCAGTAGCAATTGCTTCTAGGGCAGCTTCACCTGTCAATAGTTTTGCAAATTCTTCTGATACTGGGGCTCCTTCCATAATCTCATGCAGATAGCGCATTTCTTTATCAATGACAGATGATAGCCATAATGGAGTACGTTTACCTGGTTTACCATAAGCAATTGCTCCATCCATCTCTGTACTATGATAGATACGAGTCCGATCATCATCTTCTTCTTGCGATTCGTGAATCAAGAAATAGCTTTCTTGCCCATCTAGCTTAAGAGTTCCTTTACAGTTGAATAAGTCTAAGCGGATGGCACCTTTGCTTCCTTGGATTAAGACATAATGTTCACCCCAACGATAAGCTGAACCCCATTCTAACAAGGCAAAACGCTTATTAGAAAATTCCATATTGACAAAAATCATATCATCTTCATCACCGAAATGTTCACCTTCATGGGCCACATTTCCACCTGTCATGGTTACAGTTTCAGGCATGCCCCCCATAAGGAATTGAACGCAATCCAATTCATGGATGTGGTGATACAAGTGACCACCTGATTTTTCACGAATTTTTTTCCATGATACTGACGGTTGTTGTTCTTCCCAACCATTACGAGCTGTATGACAATATAGAACGTCTCCGATAACTCCTTGATTAATGAGTTCTTTTGCATGATGAACACCATTAAAGAAATTCATAATATGTCCTGCCATAAAGGTTACATTGTTTTCTTTACACGCATCGACCATCTCGCGACAATCTTGATAAGAAAGCGCAATAGGTTTTTCACAGAAAACATTTTTACCATGCTGTGCAGCCTTAATAACCGGTTCCTTATGAAGATTATTTGGAGTTGCGACGATAACACAATCTACTTCATCGCTAGAAACCAACTCATCTAAGGAACTTGCTACTTTTGCTCCCAATTCTTCTGCAATCGCCTCTGCATTATCTGGATCATAGAGAAGAGTAATCTCTGCTCCATCATTCTTTTGCATGTAGCGAGCCAATTCAGCTCCAAAATACCCTGCTCCAACAACACCGTATTTAACCATGTTTTTCTCCTTTATTTTGTTAAATCATTAATTTCCAAATCTATATACTGAACTACATTGCTTAAATGCAATTCATTTCTCGACCACGAATCATATTTTTCAAACAGTACACCTATGTGATGATTTGGCAATTCTGTAATCGCAGAATAGGCATAACCATACGAAGGCAAATCAATATCATAGTGGTATCTCCAATCAATACTATCATCTTCTTTATTGACTAAACCAACAACTAATTGGCCTCCCTTACGGCCACTTCTAGAATTTGGTGTACTCAAAATGACTGCTTCTTTTCCATCAATTAATTGAGAGTATTTAATTGCAGATACTTGTGTGCCATATGAAGTTTGTTGGATTCTATCAATATACGAAACTTTCGACCATGTTTCTCCAGAATCTCTACTAGTCATATAAGCTATCTTACCTGTAGTGGTTCTAAAGAATGTTCGAATCACACCATCTCTCAGTTCAACCATTTGTGCTTCTGCTGTTGCATTTTTAAACGGAATTGAAGCTGAGGATTTCTTCCATGTTTGACCACTATCATCCGAAATGAGATAGGTTAGTTCTCCACTAGTATATGTTGCAAAAATCAATCTGTTACTTGATTTTAATGCTAAACCTTGTCCGGGACATAAGTAAGTTCCATTATGTTTTTCTCCTAAGAACGGAGGCAACAACTTAAATTGTTCCCAACTCTCTCCTCTATTCTGACTAGTTGTCATTGCTATATAATTAGTAGGAGTCACTTTAAATAACGAATCTTTGTAGAAAACATTCATAGGAACCTGTTTTCCATTATGCCTTTCTCTTAAAGAGCCACTATCAAAATCAACCGAATATTGTTCGACTGTTAAAGACTTTCCTCCCTCCAAAACTTCATACTTATCATTCATAGTATAATTTGTAGGTTTATTAGTTGTTTCATCATAAACGACACCATTTTCTCTAACTGTATAACGGAAATCGTTATCTCCATTCTTCTTTAGTTTTAAATAATAATAACCATTTATTTCTTTAAAACCTGAGTCGGCTTTATTTGCATTATTATTTCCAATACCCGCAGGCATAACATCAGCTAGTAATATCGTTTTCCCAGATTTTTTATCTTCAACAATGGATGAATCTATGAATGAAGCACTTCCACTAATTTGACTATTCTTTAATTTATTATCTCGTGGCCAGTAAACTAACTGCTCCTCATAGTCATTAAACCTCATAGCAAAAATTGGCTCACTCCACGTTTTCCCATTATCATCACTATAAGAAGTGGCAATATTAATCTTACTTTTAGAATCATGAGTCCCACCATAACGTGCATCAATACTTGATAGAACTCTTCCACTACTTAATGTATATAGTGTCGGTATTCTAAAATAGTTAGCTTGAGTAGAATCTCCTGATCGGAAAATTAACTGAAATGGATTTGACAAGGGAATAGTTGAAACTTCCTGATCACTAATTGCTTTGTTAAATAGACTGATTTCATCAATACTTCCTTTTGCGAGGTAATGTTCCTTACCTTCACGATTAACAGCTCCTAGTGTTGCCTTATCTATACCATTTATATTTGAAATTGGCAAAAATGTATCAACTGTTTCAGAGAACACTTCTATTCCATTAACATACATTGTGTATGTTTTATCTTTAGAATCAGATACAAATACTAGTGTATTTTCAACTGCCTGTCCTTTATGTTTTCCCCATAATGAAGCTGGTCTGGAAAATAAATAATTTATTCCCTTTTGGGCGTCTCTTATTTCTACACCTATCTCACCAGAATCTCTCATGAAAATTGAAAAGTAATTATTTTTAAAGCCTGCTTTATTATTAGATAGGCCAAACAAAGCTTGAAGAGAGTTTGGTTTATCTGCTTTAAATTTCATTACTACTGTCTGACTCTCTCCAGACAATTTATCTAATAACAAAGGGCTGATATCTATACTCTTATTGTTCAGTTGATATGAGCCTCCTTGAAAAATAGGAGATATGGACAGTTGACCATAGTTTAATTCATTCGCATGAATCAAAGTAGGGACTCCCATTAAAAGACTAATGCCTACAACAGAAATTCCTAGTTTTGAATAAAGACCTCTTTTATTCATTTTTTCCTTCTTTCGTCTACTTCACAGATCCTTCTGATAATCCACTTGCAATCTTATTTTGGATGATAGAGAAGAAAATAATTGATGGAAGAACTACAATAACAGACGCTGCCATCATATCTCCCCAGTCTAAGATTTCTGAACCATTAAGCGAACGAAGGGCTACTGCTACTGTCATCTTTCCTGTATTGTTAATCAAAATCAAGGCATACAAGAATTCATTCCAAGCATTGATAAATGTATAAATAGCTGTTGCTACAATACCTGGTGCTACAATCGGTAGTACAACTTTATAAAACGTAACAAATTTATTTGCACCATCAATTCGAGCTGCTTCTTCAATTCCAATTGGAACTGTTTGGAAAAATCCAACTAAGAGCCAAACTGCATATGGAACACTAAAAGATAGATAAACCATCATCAAGCCAAATAAACTATTTGTTAACCCAACTTTAGCAATGGCAATTGAATAGGGAATTGCTAACAAAATTGGTGGGAAAATGTAGGTAATGACGAGTAGTCTCGACATGATTGCTCCCAATTTAGGGAAGAATCGAACAATACCGTAGGCTGCCATAGCAGAAATAATAATCGCAATAAGGGTTGTAGCTAAGGCAATGATTAAACTATTTCGAATGTTATCAACCCCAATTATTCACCCCTAATCTAAAAACCCTCCAGAATCCTTGCCTTAGCTTAGATTCTGGATGGTTTCTTTTTTC